>JADZEM010000030.1 GCA_020850535.1 Chloroflexota bacterium | reverse complement strand
TACGATCCTGCAGTCGCTGCGCGACGCTGTAGTCTCACCAGTCCCTGTCCGTGCCCGGTGTCCGTCGCGCAGCGACGGCATGCGTGTAGGCGGGGACTTCAGTCCCCGACCGCCCGTTCCATGATGCTTCGGGGACACCAATCAACATGCAATCGCCCTGATGCTGCTACCAGGGCAATCGCATGGTGATGTCGTCGTGCCGCCGCGTCGGGGCTTGAAAGCCCCGCCTACACTCATGCAGTCGCTGCGCGACGCTCCAGTCGCACCAGTGCCTGCCGTTCCCGACGGCGTGACTGTAGGCGGGGACTTCAGTCCCCGACCGCCCGTTCCCTGATGCTTCGGGGACACCAATCAACATGCAATCGCCCTGGTTGATGCCCAACGCATCCCACAGCGTGTGAAGTGAGTGCGATCCCCGCGTTCAGCTATCCTCTCGCGACCGTCGCCCCGGCGCGGCGCGTCAATGGCCGACGGGAGGGCGAGACCTCAGCATGCGCTACCGAGTGGGTATCGACATCGGCGGCACCTTCAGCGATCTCGTCGTGATGGACGAGGCCGGGCGGGTCAGCACGCTGAAGGTGTCCTCCGCGCCGGACGCCGTCATCGCCGGGCTGGTGGACGGCCTCCGCGATCTCCAGAGGCAGGCTGGCCTCGCGCCGGCCGACGCCGTTGCCGTCGTCCACGGCACGACCGCCGCCACCAACGCCATTCTGGAATATCGCGGGGCGCGCACGACGCTGATCGCGACGCGTGGCTTCCGCGACATCCTCGAGATTCGCCGTCTGCGCGTGGGCCGGCTCTACGACCTGGGCTGGGACAAGCCGAAGCCGCTCGTGCCCCGGCGGCTGCGCTTCGAGGTGGCCGAGCGGCTGGACATCGCCGGGAACGTCGTGGAGCCGCTGGCGGCGGACGACGCCGCCCAGGTGGTCGATGCGGCGCTGGCGACGGGCCCGGAGGCTGTAGCTGTCGTCCTGCTCCATTCCTACGCCAACCCCGACCACGAGCGACGGCTGGGAGAGCTGCTGGCGCAAAAGGCTCCTGGGCTCTTCGTGTCGCTCTCCCACGAGGTGCTGCCGGAGATCGGCGAGTATGAGCGCACCTCGACCACGGTCATCAACGCCTACGTCGGCCCGATAGCCGACCGCTATCTGGGGGCGCTCGAGCAGGGGCTGGAGGCCGGCGGCGTCCGTGCGCCGCTGCTGATGATGCAGTCGAACGGCGGAGTGATCCGGGCCAGCACAGCCCGGAAGCGCCCGGCCCAGGTGGTTGAGTCGGGGCCGGCCGGCGGCGTGGTGGCGGCGGTGCGCCTGGCCCGCCAGTGCGGCGTCCCGAACCTGATCACCGTGGACATGGGCGGGACCACAGCCAAGGCCTCGATCGTCGAGGATGGCCGGCCGTTCCAGGTGGCCGAGTACGAGGTCGGGGCCGGCATCAGCGTGGGCAGCCGCATGTTCAAGGGCGGTGGCCACACGCTGCGGGTGCCGGCGCTCGACATCGCCGAGGTCGGGGCGGGCGGCGGGAGCCTGCTGCGGGTGGACCCCGGCGGCGGATTGCGGGTCGGGCCGGAGAGCGCCGGTGCTGTGCCAGGGCCGGTCTGCTACGGCCTCGGCAACGAGCAGCCGACCCTCACCGACGCCAACCTCGTGCTCGGCTACCTGAACCAGATGCACCTGCTCGGCGGGACGCTGCCCATCGACGGTGCGGCCGCGCACCGCGCGATGCAGGAGCACGTCGCCGGGCCGCTCGGACTCGATCTGCTGCCGGCAGCCTACGGTGCACACCAGATCGCCGTCTCGAACATGGTGCGGGTGGCCCGGGCCGTCTCCACCGAGCGCGGACGCGATCCTCGGCGCTGCACGCTGGTGGCGTTCGGCGGTAACGGTCCCGTCCACGCCGCCGAAGTCGCGCGGCAGCTCGACATCTCCGAGGTGATCGTGCCGCCCTGGCCGGGCCTGTTCAGCGCGTTCGGGCTGCTGGCGGCTGAGACCCGTCACGAGGTCTCACAGGCGAACCGGCAGACGCTGGCCGGCCGCACACGCGCCGACCTGGAGGCCGGCTTTGCCGACCTGGAGCGCGCGGCCCGCGCGACGCTGCGCGAGGAGGGCCATCTCGACGCGGTGATTCAGGTCGAGCGGCTGCTGGATCTGCGGTATCGAGGACAGTCGTCCGAGCTGCGGGTGCCCATCGCCGACGACGGGCTGCTGGACGACGTGGCGGCCATCGCGTCGGCCTTTGAGGACGAGCACGAGCGGACCTACGGCTACCGCGACGCCGCCGACCGTGTCGAGATCGTCAGCTTCCGGCTGGTGGCGCGGGTCGGCGTCCAGCTACCAACCGCCCAGGCCGAGCCGCGGCCCATCGCTGAGGCCACCAGCCGTCTGGCCTACTTCGGCCGCGTGCACGGGGCCTTGGCGACGCCCGTCATCGGGCGCGGCGACCTTGACAGCGTCGCGCGGCCCGGGCCGTTGATCGTCGAGGAGTACGACGCCACCACCATCGTGCCGCCGGACTGGACGGTCCGCCTGGACGAGCACGCAAACATCCGGCTGACGGTCTGAGGCTGAAGGAGGGGACACGGTGACGCTGGCACACCCTGAGTACCTGGTCGAGACGGACTGGCTGGCGGCGAACCTGGACGACCCGTCGCTGCGGATTCTCGATTGCACGGTCGACCGGAAAGCCGGGCCGGACGGCGTCGTCCGCCTCGCCAGCGGGCGCGCGATCTGGGAGCGCGGTCACATCCCGGGCAGCGTGTTGGCCGACTTCGTCGACGACCTGTGCGACCGGGACAACCCGCTGCCGTCGATGTTGCCGCCGGCCGAGCAGTTCGCGGAGGCGATGTCGCGATACGGCGTGGGCGAGGGCGTCCGCGTCATCCTCTACGACGGCACGAAGGATAGCTGGCCGCACATGTGGTCGGCGCGCGTCTGGTGGATGCTGCGCGTGTTCGGCTTCGACAATGCGGCGGTCCTGAACGGCGGCTGGCACAAGTGGACGCAGGAGGGAAGGCCAGTCTCGACGGCCCCGTCCGCGTACTCCCCGGCGACGTTCGTGCCCCGCTATCGGCCCGAGCTGATCGCCGAGAAGGCTGAGGTCCGGGCAGCCATCGGTGCTGAGGAGACGCTCCTCGTCAACACCCTGCCGAGAGACGTGTACGCCGGCGCGTCCACCACCTTCGAGCGGCCGGGGCACATCGCCGGGAGCGTCAACGTCCCGATTGTCGGGCTGGTCGACCCAGACTCGCACGCCTACCTGCCAGCCGACGAGCTGCGGCGGCAGTTCGAGGAGGTCGGCGCGCTGGAGACCGACCGTGTCATCACCTACTGTCGGGCAGGCGTCGCCGCCAGCAGCGGGGCGTTCGTGCTGGCGCTGCTGGGGGCTGAGAACGTGGCCATCTATGACGGTTCGTTGTCCGAGTGGACCGCCGATCCAGACGCGCCGATGGAGACAGAGCCTGGCGCGCAATCCACGCCACCAGACCCCGCGCCCTCCGGCTCGGGAGGCCGCTGATGGCGACCGATCCTGTCACCCTCGAGCTGGTCAAGAACGCCATCGAGTCCGTCGTGGACGAGATGGCGCTGACGATGATGCGGACGGCCTACTCCAGCAACCTGAAGTCGTCCAACGACCTGTCGTCGGCGTTCGTGTCGCTTGACGGCGAGCTGCTGGCCCAGGGGTTCACCCTGCCGATGCAGCTCGGCTCGATTCCGGACGCGATGGCCGTGGTGATCGAGAAGTTCCGAGGCGACTGGCAGCCCGGCGACGTCGTGATCCTCAACGACCCGTATGAGGGTGGAACCCATCTGCCGGACATCTTCCTGATCAAGCCGCTGTTCCTGGACGGCGAGCACGTCGCCTACTGCTCGACCATCGCCCACCACACCGACATCGGCGGGCGGGTGGCGGGCGGAAACGCCTCAGACTCGACCGAGATCTATCAGGAGGGGCTGCGGCTGCCGCCGATCAAGCTCTACGACGCCGGCAAGCCGAACGGCGCGGTCTTCGAGATCATCCGCAAGAACGTGCGCGTGCCCGAAAACCTGCTGGGCGACCTCCGCGCCCAGCTTGCCGCGCTCCACATCGGCGAGCGCGGGTTGGGCGAGCTGGTCCACCGCTGGGGCAAGGAGACGCTCCTCACGGCCCTCACTGACCTGATGGCCTATACCGAGCGCCTGGCCCGGGCCGAGATCGCGCAGTGGCCGGACGGCGTCTACCGGTTCGCCGACTACATCGACGACGACGGCATGGACCCCGACCCGATCCCGATCGCCGTCACGGCCACGGTGCGCGGCGACAGCCTGGAGATCGACTTTGCCGGGACTGCGCCCCAGGTGCGCGGTGCGATCAACGCCACGGCGTCCTTCGCGAAGTCGGCGGTCTACGCCTGCGTGCGGGCGCTGATGAGCGCCGGCATCCCCAACAACGGCGGCTACTTCCGACCGATCACCGTCAAGGTTCCATCGCGCAGCGTCATCAACCCCGACCTGCCAGCGCCCGTGGCGGCGCGCGGCCTGACCGGCTTCCGCCTGACCAACGCGATCCTCGGCGCGCTGGCGCACGTCGCGCCCGACAAGATGCCGGCCTGTGAGTCCGGCGGCGACACCGGCATCACCATCGCCGGCTACTACGAGGACGACCGTGCCTTCGTCTTCCTGGAGTTCTTGCACGCGTCCTGGGGCGGCCGGCCGAACAAGGACGGTATCGACGCCTGCTCCAGCATCAGCGCCAACTTCTCGAACAACCCCATTGAGTTCCTCGAGGGCGACCATCCTCTGCGTATCGAGGAGTACGCGTTCGTGCCCGACAGCGGCGGGGCCGGGCAGTATCGCGGTGGGTTGGCGCTGACGCGGACCTACCGCTTCCTCGAACGGGAGGGTGCGCTCCAACTGCGGACGGATCGACAGAAGTTTCAGCCGTGGGGCCTCCAGGGCGGCAAGCCGGGCGCGCCGTCCTCAAACCTGATCGTGCGAGGCGGCGAGGCGGAGAGCCCGCCGTCCAAGGCGTACCGCATCCTCCACCGAGGCGATACCCTCAAGCACACGATGGCCGGGGCCGGCGGCTACGGCGACCCGCTCGACCGTGACCCCGAAGCCGTCGCCGATGACGTCGCCGACGAGAAGGTCACCCTCGTCGCCGCCCGCTCCGAGTACGGCGTAGTGCTGGACCCTGGCACGCTGGCCGTTGACCGCGACGGGACGGCCCGCCTCCGGGCGGCGATGCGAGCGGGTTAGGGTTTGATGAACCAGCCGCCTGAAACGACGACAGGCGGGAAGGGCAAATCTATACTCCAAACAAGCGTTCTCCTCGCCTCGGGTGCGAGGGGTGAGAGTCTTGGAGGCATCTCGCCGTGAGCTACGATCAGATGCAGTGGACCTACGGGCGGACGATGACCGCCGCCCAGCGAGGGACGCTCGTGGGGCAGGTCATGGGCCTGCTGGCGTTCTCGCTCCTGTTTACGGCTGGAGGCTACGTCGTCGGGCGGGCGCTCGGGCCGCTCGGCATGATCCTGGGGATTGTTGGCTCGCTGGGAACCGTCCTGGCCCTCAGCTTCGCGCGCCAGAAGATGTCGTCGGGCGTCGCGCTCGCCGTCTTCTACGCGTTCAGCGTCTTCGAGGGGATGACGCTCGGCCTCATTATCGACCAGTATCTCGCGCGCGGCATGGGTATGGTCGTGGTCAACGCCGGGCTGACGACAGCCGGCCTGGTGCTGGTGCTCAGCGCCTACGCCTGGACCACCAAGCGCGACCTGAGCGGGATGGCGCCGTACCTGATGGCCGGCCTGCTGGCCGTGATCATGGCCGGCCTCGTGATGATGGTCATGAGCTTCTTCGGCGTCGCACCGGGGATCTTCGGGTTCCTGCTCTCGGTGGTGACGGCGGTCCTGTTCTCGGGCTTCGTCATGTACGACATGCAGAACCTCAAGAACGCGCAGGCCGGCGTGGACGACCCGATCATGCTGGCGGTGGGCATCTACCTCAGCATCTTCAACCTCTTCCTGGCGATCCTGCGGATCTTCGGGTTCCTGAGCAGCAGCAGCGACGAGTAGGGCGCTCACCGCATCCCAAAAGCCGCGTGCTGAAGACGCCGCCCCCGCCTGGGGCGGCGTTCTTGCATGCCTGGCGTGCAAACCATGCCCCTCCGGCCCGCACGGGTTGACGGGTCGTTCGTGTAAGGTTTAGCGCAGGAGCGTGGCCGCTCGACAGAGGCGGCGCCTGAAGGGGTTACCAGCGTGCAGATCGGGATCATGGGTCTGCCGGGCTCGGGGAAGACCACCGTCTTCAACGCCCTGGCGCACGCCCGCGCGGCGGTCGGCGGGTACTCGTCCGCGAGCTCGGAGCCGAACCTCGCCGTAGTGAAGGTGCCCGATGCGCGCCTGGATCAACTTGCGCCGCTGTTCGAGCCAAAGAAGTTCACGCCGGCCGAAGTGCAGTACGTCGACGTGGCCGGCATCGTGCGCGGCTCGGGCAAGGACAGCGCCGGCTCGCTGTTGGCCCACCTGCGAAACACCGACGTGCTGTTGCAGGTGGTCCGTGCCTTTGGCAGCGCTGCCAGCCAGGGGACGGACCCGACGCCGCTGGACGACGTCGAAGGGCTGAACCTTGAGCTGATGGTGGCCGACCTCGACGTGGTCGAGAAGCGGCTGGAGCGGGTGCAGAAGGAAGCGAAGCTCAACAAGGGCACGCCCGCCGAGCGATTGGTTCGCGAGCAGGAGCTGGAGCTGTTCACGCGTCTGCACCAGTCCTTGACCGCTGAGCGTCCCCTGCGCGAGGTCGAGCTGACCCCCGCCGAGGAGCGCTCGCTGCGCGGGTATGGGCTGCTGACGGCCAAGCCGCTGCTGGTGCTGGTCAACCCCGACGAGCCGGGCGAGGCCGCCGATGCCCTGGTGGCGAAGATCTCCGAGACGCTCGGGGCCAACGCCGGCGCGGTCAGCCTGGCCGGCAAGCTGGAGATGGAGCTGGCCGAGCTGCCCGACGACGAGGCCGCCGAGTTCATGGAGGCGCTGGGCATCGCCGAGTCCGGACTGGCGAAGGTCATCCAGATCTCGTACAAGCTGGCCCGGCTGATCTCCTTCTTCACGGTGGGGCAGGACGAGTGCCGTGCCTGGACCGTCAAGGACGGCAGCACGGCGCAGGAAGCGGCCGGCGCGATCCACAGCGATCTATCGCGCGGGTTCATCCGGGCCGAGGTGATCCACTGGGATCAGCTACTGGATGCGCGTACCTATCCCGAGGCTCGTAAGCGCGGACAGGTGCGGGCCGAAGGACGCGGCTACATCGTCAAGGATGGGGATGTCCTGAACATCCTCCACAGTAGCTAGAAGCCCGGCCGGAAAGGGGGGCTACCGGGAGGGTGGGGCGGCCGGGTAGGATGAAGGCAGCCGGTGGGTCGGGGTGCAGGGATGCTGGGGAAGCGCGGGCCACAGCGGGGGCTGTTCGAGGCG
>JADZEM010000029.1 GCA_020850535.1 Chloroflexota bacterium | reverse complement strand
GGGACTGAAGTCCCCGCCTACAGTCACGCCGTCGCTGCGCGACGGACACCGGGAACAGCGTCGTCCGGTGAGACCGGGGCGTCGCGCAGCGACTGCAGGATCGTAGGCGGGGCTTTCAAGCCCCGACGCCGCTGCACGACGACATCACCATGCGATTGCCCTGGGTCACCACGGCCTGGACTTCCGTTCGCGGCGGCCGGCTCGTAGAATTCCCCGGCAGTTGGTGGTTGCCGGCCGCGCCGGCCAGCGCCACGAACCGGCCCGATCTCACCCTGGGCCACGCAGCTTCGACCGACGAGCGGCCCACACACGCGGAGCCAGACGAACCGATGATCGACCTCGCCAGCCGCATTCGCGACGTCCCGGACTTCCCGCAGAAGGGCATCCTCTTCAAGGACATCACCACGCTCCTGAAGGACGGAGCGGCCTTTCACGAGTCCATCGACCAGATCACGAGGCGGGTCCAGGGGTGGAACGTCGATCTGGTAGTCGGGATGGAATCGCGCGGGTTCATCTTCGCCGCGCCGATCGCCTACAACCTCGGCGTCGGGTTTGCGCCCGTCCGCAAGCTCGGCAAGCTCCCGGCCGAAACGATCTCGGCCGAATACGCGCTGGAGTACGGCACCAACACCCTGGAATTGCACACCGACGCCGTGACCGAGGGACAGCGGGTGCTGGTGGTGGACGATCTGCTGGCAACCGGCGGAACCGTCGGTGCGACCATCGACCTGGTCGAGCGGCTCGGCGGCGAGGTCGCCGGCACGGCGTTCCTGGTGGAGCTGACCTTCCTCGACGGCCGTCGCCGGCTCGAAGGGTATCGGGTGACGTCGCTGGTCTCGTACTGACAAGCCGCCCGCCATTTCTGGTATACTCCGCGCCGATCTGGCCCGGCCGCCAGCCTGGAGGCGGCACTCGACAACTGAAGATTCGCGCGCTCTTATCAAGAGAGGCGGAGGGACTGGCCCGACGAAGCCCGGCAACCCCCGCTCGTCAGGCGACAGCGCCAGCGAGCAGGCAGGTGCCAATTCCGACAGGACGCCGCGCGCGTCCTGGAAGATGAGAAGCGACGATCGTCCGCGCAAGGTTCTCTCCGGAGAGCCTCTTTTTTTGCCCGCGAGTTTCCTTCGCACAGCTTCGCGCCGCCGCCGTTCGTGAGCCAGATCCCAGAGGCTGCCAACCGACCATGCGTACCGTCGAGTTCCAGAACAACGCCCTGCGGCTGATCGATCAAACTGTGCTGCCCGGCGAGCTGCGGGTGATCGAGTGCCGTACGCCCGGCGAGGTTCGCGACGCGATCCGCACCATGAAGGTGCGCGGCGCACCCGCCATCGGGGCCGCCGCCGCCTACGGCATGGCGCTGGCAGCGCAGGCTTTGGCCGCCGGTGCTCTCCCGGACGCGCTCGCGACCCTGCGCGCTGCCGGCGACGATCTCAAGTCTGCGCGCCCGACGGCGGTGAACCTCGCCTGGGCGGTGGACCGCATGCTGCGCGCAGCCGACGCCACCGCCGGGCAGGCCAACGGCGTTGACGCGCTAGCGGGCGCGCTGCTGGCCGAGGCGGACGCCATCGCCGAGGAAGACGTGGCGACCAACCGCCAGATCGGCGCGTACGGCAACACGCTGATCCCGCGGGGCGCATCGATCCTCACCCACTGCAACACCGGCTCCCTCGCCACCGTCGAGTACGGAACGGCGCTCGGGGTGATCCGCGCGGCGCACGGCGACCGCAAGGAGATCCACGTCTTCGTGGACGAGACCCGGCCGTTCCTCCAGGGCGCGCGGCTGACAGCCTGGGAGCTCGATCGGGAAGGCATCCCGCAGACGCTGATCTCCGACAACATGGCCGGCCACTTCATGCGTCGCGGCGCGGTCGATCTCGCGATCGTCGGCGCCGACCGCATCACCGCCAACGGCGACGTGGCGAACAAGATCGGGACGTACACGCTGGCCGTGCTCTGCAAGGAGCACGGCCTTCCGTTTTACGTCGCCGCGCCAACCTCGACCGTGGATCTCGCGCTGGCGAACGGCGACGACATCACCATCGAGGAGCGGTCCTCGGACGAGGTCACCCAGATCGCCGGCATGCGCATCGCCCCGGCCGGCGTGCGGGCGGCCCACCCGGCGTTCGACGTGACGCCGCACCGGCTCGTCACCGCCATCATCACCGAGCAGGGCGTCCTGCGCCCGCCGTTCGAGCCAGCCTTGCAGGCTGCCGTGGCCGCCGCCGAGGCTGCTCGCCAGACATCAGCCTCCGGGAACGAGGAGACGCGTGTTCGAGCGTAAGGATCTCGCCGATGTCGCCGTCATCGGCGGCTCGGGCTTCTACGACCTGCTCGCGGACGTGGAGCACCACGCCGTGCAGACGCCCTACGGCCCGCCCAGCGACCGCATCGCCGTTGGCGTCTACGAGGGTGTGCGGGTCGCCTTCCTGGCGCGGCACGGTCCGGGCCACCGCTACCCGCCGCACGCCATCAACTACCGGGCCAACGTCTGGGCGCTGGCCTCACTGGGCGTGACCCGCATCCTCGGGCCGAATGCGTCTGGCAGCCTCCAGCCGCACGTGAAGCCCGGCGACTTCGTGGTCGTCGATCAGTTCGTCGACCGGACCACGAACCGTCACTCGACCTTCTACGACGGCCCGCCAGTCGTCCACATCGGCGGGGCCGAGCCGTACTGCCCTGAGCTGCGCCAGCTTGCCATCGCGGCAGGGCAGGGATTGGAGATCACCGTCCACGAGACCGGTACGGTGGTCATCATTCAGGGGCCACGGTTCTCGACCGGCGCCGAGAGCCGCTGGTTCTCGTCCGCGGGCTGGGAGGTCGTCAACATGACCCAGTTCCCCGAGCAGGTGCTCGCGCGGGAGCTGGAGGTCTGCTACGTCGGGATCTCGCTGATCACCGACTACGACGTGGGGCTGGCCGGCCGCAAGGACATCGAGGCGGTCTCGGTGGCCGGCGTGATCGAGGTCTTCCATCGGAACAACGCTCGTGTCCGCGATCTGCTGCTGCGGATGATCCCGCGCATCCCGCGTGAGCGAGCCTGCATCTGCGCTACGGCGCTGACGGGAGCGGTGATCGGTTGAGCAATCAGATCGGGCTGATAACGGTCGGATCCCTCGGGCTGGACACGCTGGAGACGCCGTTCGAGCGCGTCGAGCGGGTGCTGGGCGGCTCCGCGCCGTACTTCGCGCTGGCCGCGCGGCTCTACACCGACGTGGGCATCGTGGCGGTGATCGGCGACGACTACCCGGAAGAGCACATCGAGATGCTCGACAAGAAGGGCATCAACCTGGACGGCCTGCAACGCAGCCCGGGCGAGTCGTTCTTCTGGGAGGGCAAGTACCACTACGACATGAACACCCGCGACACCATCACGACAAAGCTCGGGGTGTTCGCGGACTTCCAGCCGGTCCTGCCCGGCAGCTACCGGAAGGCGCCCTACGTCTTCCTGGCCAACATCCTGCCGACGCTCCAGATGGCGGTGCAGAAGCAGGCTGAGGCCTCGAAGCTGATGGTGCTGGACTCGATGAACCTGTGGATCGAGACCCAGAAGCCGCAGCTGACCGAGGCGATGAGCGCGTCGCACGCCATCACTATCAACGACCAGGAGGCGCGCGAGTTCGCCGGCACGCCGAGCCTGCTGGCCGCCGCCCGCCACATCATGAAGCTCGGGCCGCAGGCCGTCGTCGTCAAGAAGGGCGAGCACGGCGTGATCCTGGTCTCGGAGCACGGCGTCTTCGGCGCGCCGGCCCTGCTGCTCGAAGATGTCAAGGATCCGACCGGCGCGGGCGACTCGTTCGCCGGCGGCTTCATGGGCTACCTCGCGTCAACTGGCGATCTGTCGTTCGGCGGGATCAAGCGGGCGCTGATCCACGGGACGGCCGTCGCCTCGTTCACCTGCGAGTCGCTGGGTGTGGACCGCCTCGCCAGCATCACCCGCGACGACGTGGAGGCTCGGTACCGCGAGCTTCTCGAGTTCACCAGTTTCGAGACGGTCGCCTCCTGAGGGGCGGCCCCCTCGCCGAGCCGCACGCACGCGCGGGCTCTGAGAGAAAGGAACAACCTCGCATGGCAAGTGGCAACAACTACGATGTCAAGGACATCGGCCTCGCTGATCGTGGTCTCCTCAAGATGGAGTGGGCCGGGTCCGAGATGCCGGTCCTCAACCTGATTCGCGAGCGGTTCCGCAAGGAGAAGCCGCTGGCTGGTCTGCGCCTCTCGGCCTGCCTCCACGTGACCAGCGAGACGGCCAACCTCGCCGTCGTGCTCAAGGAGGGCGGCGCCGACATCGTCCTCTGCGCCTCCAACCCGCTCTCGACCCAGGACGACGTCGCGGCTGCCCTGGCTGGCGAGCACGGCATCCCGACCTACGCCATCAAGGGCGAGGACGAGAAGACCTACTACCAGCACATCGAGGCGGCCCTGGCCCATCGCCCGAACCTGACGATGGACGACGGCGCGGATCTCGTGACGGTGCTCCACACCCAGAAGCCGGACCTGCTGCCGAACGTCGTCGGCGGGACCGAGGAGACGACCACGGGCGTCATCCGCCTCAAGGCGATGGCGAACGACGGCGCGCTGAAGTTCCCCGTCATCGCCGTCAACGAGGCGATGACCAAGCACTTCTTCGACAACCGGTACGGCACGGGCCAGAGCACGCTGGACGGCGTGATCCGGGCCACCAACGTCCTGCTGGCCGGCAAGACCGTCGTCGTGGTCGGCTACGGCTGGTGCGGTCGTGGCGTTGCCAGCCGGGCCAAGGGCCTCGGCTCGAACGTCATCGTGACCGAGGTCGATCCGGTTCGCGCCATCGAGGCCCTGATGGATGGCTTCCAGGTCTCGACGCTCCTCGATGCGGCTCCGAAGGCGGACGTGGTCATCACCGTGACGGGCAACCTGAACGTGGTCGATGCCCAGCACGTCGCCGCCTTCAAGGACGGCGCGATCATCTGCAACTCGGGCCACTTCAACGACGAGATCAACATCCCGGCGATCGAGGCCGAGACCAAGGCGAAGCGGACCATCCGCGACTTCGTCGAGGAGTACCGTCTGAACAACGGGCGGCGGGTGTACCTGCTCGGCCAGGGCCGCCTGATCAACCTCGCGGCGGCTGAGGGCCACCCGGCGGCCGTGATGGACATGAGCTTCGCCAACCAGGCCCTGGGCGCTGAGTACATGGTCAAGAACGCCGCGACGCTGACGAACCAGGTGTACGTCGTGCCGGAGGAGATCGACCGCGAGATCGCCCGGCTCAAGCTCGACTCGATGGGTGTCAAGATCGACACGCTCACCGCCGAGCAGACGAAGTACCTGGCGTCCTGGGAACAGGGGACCTGAGAGGAGAGGGAGCCAACCGATGTCCGACACATTCATGAACGCCCCCAGCCTGCTGTTCACCTCCGAGTCGGTGACGGAAGGCCACCCGGACAAGATCTGCGATCAGATCTCGGACGCCGTCCTGGACTGGTCGCTGTCGCAGACGCCGACCGCCCGCGTCGCCTGCGAGTCCGGCATCAAGTCAGACGAGGCCGACGACTGGGTCTCGGTGTTCGGCGAGGTCACGCCGCTGCCGCCGAAGCACGTGGTGCGTGACCTCGTTCGCAAGACGCTGAACGAGATCGGCTACACCGACCGCTCGCACGGTACGTCGGGGCACACCGTCCACATCGAGGTGCACCTCTCCGGCCAGTCGGCTGACATCGCGCTCGGCGTCGACAAGGCGCTGGAGGCGAAGCAGCAGCAGTTGACGGACGACCTCGACACCGGCGCTGGCGACCAGGGCATGATGTTCGGGTTCGCCTGCAACGAGACCGATTCGTACATGCCGCTGCCAATCGACCTCGCGCACAAGCTGACGCACCGGCTAACCGAGGTCCGCAAGAACGGCACGCTGGGCTACCTGCGGCCAGACGGCAAGAGCCAGGTGACGGTGGAGTACCAGTTCGGCAAGCCGAAGCGGGTGGACACCATCGTCATCTCGACGCAGCACGCCGAGGATGTCTCCCAGGAGCAGATCCGCGCCGACCTGGAGACCTTCGTCATCAAGCCGATCGTGCCGAAGGAGTTCCTCAACGCCCAGACCCGCATCCTGATCAACCCGACCGGCCGCTTCGTCATCGGCGGCCCCTGGGGCGACTCAGGCCTGACGGGCCGCAAGATCATCGTGGACACCTACGGCGGCATGGCGCGGCACGGCGGCGGCGCGTTCTCGGGCAAGGATCCGACGAAGGTGGACCGCTCGGCGGCGTACGCTGCCCGCTACGTGGCGAAGAACATCGTGGCGGCCGGCCTGGCCGAGCGCCTCGAAGTGCAGTTGGCGTACGCCATCGGCGTGGCGAAGCCGGTCTCGATCATGGTCGAGTCGTTCGGCACGAACAAGGTCGACGAGGAGACGATCCTCGAACTGGTCAAGAAGCACTTCGATCTGCGGCCCGCCGCGATCATCAAGGAGCTTGACCTGCGCCGCCCGATCTACCAGCGGACGGCGGCCTACGGCCACTTCGGGCGCAACGACATCGATGCGCCGTGGGAGGCTATCGACAAGGCCGAGATCCTTCGCAAGGAAGCCGGCGCGGCCGTCAGCTAAGTGGTCGGGGGGTGAAACCCCCGCCTGCATTCTGCCGTTGCGTTGCGACGGTCACGATGGCGAACTGATGTCCCAGAGATCCCTCGCTTCGCACGGGTGGAGCGAGGGATCTCTTGCTTCACCCGCGAACGACTCGCCGGACCGCAGCCCGATCTGTCATCCTGAGTGGAGTTCTCAGTCGTCAGTTGTCAGGTCGTCAGTTGTCAGATGGAATGTCAGTGGGAGTCCGCCAAGGACCAGCGCTGAAGCCATGCTCACCACGGAACGGATTGCTCGGCTGAGAACTGACCGCTGATAGCTGACAACTCGCCGGAGGCCGACCGTTCGATGCGTGTGTTGATCACCGGAGTGGCCGGCTTTGCCGGTCGGCACCTCGCGGCGCATCTCTTCGCTCAGGGCGGTCACGAGATCTGGGGGCTGTCGCGTGCAGGACGCGATGTCGGGGGGCTGGACCCGGCCATCAGGATGACCGTCGCGGATCTGATGGACCGCGACTCGGTCGAGCAGGCAGTCGCAGATGCGCGCCCGGACGCCGTCTACCACCTCGCCAGTCAGGCCTCGGTGATGCGGTCGTTCGAATCGCCGCTGGAGACGCTCCAGAACAACATTGTGGGGCAGGTGCACCTGCTCGACGCTTGCGTGAAGCTCGCGCCCGAGGCCCGCATCCTGGTCATCGGCTCCAACGAGGAGTACGGGCTGACCGACCCATCAGAGCTGCCGATCGAGGAGCACAAGGAGCTGCGGCCGGTCAGTCCGTACGCCGTCAGCAAGGTCACCCAGGACATGCTGGGCCACCAGTACTTCCGAGCGCGGATGCTCCAGGTCGTTCGGGCACGCCCGTTCACGCACATCGGGCCAGGGCAAGCGCCCGGCTTCGTGACAACCGACTTCGCACAGCAGGTTGCGCGGATGGAGCTGTGCGGCGCTGAGCCGAGGATGGCCGTCGGCAACCTGAGCGGTGTGCGCGACTTCTCGGATGTGCGCGACATCGTGCGGGGCTACCGGCTGCTGATCGAGCGCGGCGAGCCGGGCGAGGTCTACAACCTCGGCTCGGGCGTGGGCCGGACGATCCAGAGCATCCTCGACGACCTGCTGGTCCTGACGACGGTCCGGCCAGAGGTCGTGGTAGACCCGGCCAGGATGCGCCCGAGCGAGATCCCCGCCATGTACGCCGACTGCTCGAAGATCGAGGCGGCCACGGGCTGGCGCACGGAGATCCCGTTCGAGCAGACGCTCCGCGACGTGCTGGACGACTGGCGGGCGCGCGTCCGAGCCTGACCGAAACGACGCAGGGGCAGTTCCCCGTACCCGCAAGACCCCAACTGATGTAGCGCCGCCTTCCGCATGCTGGAGAAGGGCAACTGGCCGGACCCAATATTGCGGGGCTGCTGACGCACCGGGGGTCTCCGAGCCAGCATGAACGAATACGCACCGTTCGACGCTGCATTCAAAGCCGACCCGTTTCCCTTGTTTCGACAGTTGCAGGTGGAGCGGCCGGTACATCGAGTGAACCTGGCCGGCGTCGGTCCGATCTGGCTTATTGCGCGCTACGATGACGCAATGGCGGTTCTCAGCGATCCTCGGTTCGTGAAGGATGCGAGGCACGTTCTTACTCCCGCACAGAAGTCACGATTCCCGAAGCTCACGCCGGCATTGGCGCTGCTTCAGCAAAGCATGCTTTCGCAGGATCCACCGAACCACACACGTCTTCGTGCATTGGTCAGTCGAGCGTTCACTCCACGGCGCATCGACGGACTACGTCCACGAATCCAGCAGTTGGCCGATGAGCTGCTGGACAAGATGGCACCGCGCGGTGAGGCCGATCTTATCACTGACTATGCACTGCCCATTCCGATAACCATCATCGGTGAGCTGCTCGGCGTGCCAGACCAAGATCGCGTGAGATTGCGTGCATGGTCGAGCGCCTTCATCTCCGCACCGCCCACAGACAAGTCCGTTGAGCAACTCGCCTCGGCCGTCGATGAGTACGTTGATTTCTTCCGGAGCCTGTTCGCTCTGCGTCGAGGCCGACCTCAGGATGACCTGATCAGCGCGCTCGTTCGTGCCGAAGGGGATGGTGATCGTCTCTCGGAGACAGAACTATTCTCAATGACATCGCTGATTCTCATCGCCGGACATGAAACGACGGCGCATCTCATCGGCAACGGCACACTGGCGTTGCTGCAGCATCCTGATCAACTGGAACGGCTTCGGCGAGAGCCGAATCTGCTCGGGCCCGCAATCGAGGAGCTACTGCGACACGCCAGCCCGGTCGAGGCCGCGACGGAACGCTGGGCAGCGGAGGACATCACTGTCGGAGGCGTCACCATTCCACGCGGTGAGCTTGTCCACGTGCTGCTTGGGTCGGCCAACCGCGATGCCAATCGCTACATCGATCCTGACACGCTCGATCTGACGCGCGACGCTCGCCAACATCTCGCGTTTGGCCACGGTATCCATTACTGCGTGGGCGCTCCACTCGCACGGCTGGAAGGCCGCATCGCGCTTGGCACGCTGATTCAGCGTCTCCCAGACCTACGACTGACAGTGCCTTTCGACCAGCTTCGTTGGCGTCCGGGAATCGTGCTGCGTGGGCTCGCTCACCTCCCGGTGGCATTTGGGCGACGGAAGTGACGGCCCTGATCGGTCAGCGCTCAACTGACGATTGCCCCTGCGTGGCGAATAGCGACGTGCGTGCCATAGTGTCAGCAGAGGCTACCGGCGGAGCTGCGGGATCAGGTCGCCCTGGACGATGATGTCCGAGACTTCCAGGCGTTCGCGCACCTGCTGGCGGACCTCGTCCAGCGGCTCGCAGTCGATCAGCTCGGCGGTGGTGGCCTCGTAGCAGCGCGAGGCCAGCGTCCGCCCAAACCGATTGACGAAGTAGTGCGACTCGTCGGCGAAGCTGCCGTCGCGGAAGATCGCCAGCCCCTCGCCGGGTCGCATCACGTCACGCCCGAGCAGCACCGTCGAGCTGGAGTCGACCCCAAGCAGGCCGAGCACCGTCGGGGCCACGTCCAGGTGGCTGCTCGCACCCTGGAACTCCTGGGCCGCCGCGCCACCGGGCAGCCGGATGACGATCGGCGTTCGCTTGACGACCTTGAAGTGGTGGTACTCGTTCCACTCCGAGAAGCCAAGGATGCCGGGCAGGTCGGCCTCGCCGCTCAGGAAGCCCTGGTGATCGCCGTACACGACCAGCACCGACCGATCCAGCAGGCCGCTCTCGCGCATCCAGCCGATGAACGTCCCCAGCTCCTGGTCGAAGTAGTGGACGGCGTGCAGATAGTCGCCCAGCATCGTGCCTTCGAGCTTGCCAAGCTTCAACGTCCGCAGATGCTCGGGGATGGTGTACGGGTGGTGGCTGGACGAGGAGAGCATGAACCCCATAAACGGCTCGTGTTGATCCATCAGGATCGGGCGCATCTGGGTGAAGAACTCGCGGTCCGAGATCCAGGCGATGACGCGCTCATTCACCTGAAACTGCTGCTCGTAGTAGGCCCGCTGGAAGCCGTAACGGGGGTGCAGCTGATTCATGTTCCAGAAGTGCGGCATCGCACCGACGGCGACAAAGGTGCCGTACCCCTGCTCCGCCAGCAGTGCCGGCATGCCGCGATACTCGTTGCGGGCGTAGCGCGCCGCCATCACGCCGACCGGCAGCGGATACAGCGACTGCATGATGGAGAACTCAGCATCGGCCGTCGAACCGAGATGCGTTGGCTCGTAGTTGTTGGCGAGGTAGATGCTCTCGCGGGTCAGCGCCGTGAGGTTCGGCGCGATGGGCTGCCCGTCGATCTCCAGCCCGATCACGAACGCCTGCGTTGACTCGGCGCTCAGCACGATCAGGTTCTTGCCCTTCGCGATGCCGAACAACTCCGAGGGCGGCGGCGTAGACTGGGCCTTGCGGTCCAGAAAGGCGCGTACGCGGGCCAGATCGGGCGCGCTGACGTCGTGCGGACGCAGCGCCAGCCCGAGCGCGAGGTCGGTCAGGTGGTACGGCAGCAGCCCGATGGCCGAGGCCACTTCCAGGCGGATCGTCGAGTAGCCGAACAGGCTGCGCGAGTCGTTCCAGACAAAGCGCATCGTCGGCAGGACCAGCAACAGCGCGGCGATCATCGGCGTCAGGCCGAGCCGCATCCGCCCGGCCAGATCTCGGGCCGGCAACGGACGAATCCAGCGGAGATACCAGACCAGCGCCAGCAGGCCGACCGGAATGTCGGCGAAGTAGACGAAATCAGACGGATCGATCAGGGTCTGGACGCTGTCGAGCACCCAGGTCAGCATCGGCGTCTGGGCCAGCGCCGAGACCGAGGTCACATCGGCGTAGAAGCGGACGTGGATCAGGTCGGCCACCGCGACGGTGGTCAGCGCCGCGCTGATGGCGAGCGTGAAGAGGGCGCGCGGCAGACGGGGCAGGAGCATCAGCAGCGGAACGGGCAGCAAGAGGGCCGCCAGCGTGGCCGTGAACATGTCGGGGTACGCGCGCATGGCGGCGACGAGGTGGAGCGGCTCAGCGCCGGCCCAGGACACGCTCGGCAGCCGCATCCCGATGTGGATCAGCTTCGCCCAGAGCACCATGACGATGACGGCGACCGGCCCGACTTCGGCCAGCCAGGCAGCGAGCGATTGCTCGGGAACGGTCGAACTTGACGGACGCGCCACAGCCCCCTCACGCCGGCAAACTGCACGGCCGGGAGGGTGCCCGCGCACACTGAGCGCCGTGCTGCCACCGACGATGATTCAATCGTCGGTGGCAGCGGATCATACCGAGTCAGTACGGCCCCAGGTGTGAAGATCTCTTCACAGTCGATGCGTGTCGGGATGCACGTTGGCGATCAGGTAACGTTTGCCGTGGTCAGCGGGTCCGGCTGGCGTCCCGAGGCCGGTTCGCGGTGCCGGCCCGCCGTGTCGAGCAGCTTCGCGACGAGCGCCGTCCAGCCGGTCTGGTGACTCGCGCCGACGCCCCGGCCATTGTCGCCATGGAAGTACTCGTAGAACGGGATGCAGTCGCTCCAGCGGGCGTCAGCCTGGAATGTGGGCACGTCCCCGAAGACGGCCCGCCGACCCTGTGCGTCGCGCAGGAAGATGCTGGCGAGGCGGCCGGCCAGGGCCGTGGCGATCTCGTCCAGGGTCAACAGCTGCCCGGAGCCGGTCGGGTACTCGACCTTGAAATCGTCGCCGTAGTAGTGGTGGAACTGCTGCAGCGACTCGATAATCAGGTAGTTGACGGGAAACCAGATCGGGCCGCGCCAGTTCGAGTTGCCGCCGAAGAGGCCGCTGTTCGACTCGCCCGGCTGGTACTGGACCATGTAGCGCGCGCCGTCCGCGTCGAGGACGTAGGGCCGCTCCAGGTGGAAGCGCGAGAGCGCCCGCACCCCGTACGGCGAGAGCAACTCGGCCTCGTCCAGCATGCGCCGCAGCACGCGCTTCATCCGGTGGCCCCGTGCGATGGCCAGCAGCCGCCGCTCGCCAAGCCCCGGCTCCTGCCAGCGCGAAACGAGGCTGGCAAGATCGGGACGGTGCTCCAGGAACCATTCGAGGCGGGCGCGGAAGTCCGGCAGGCGCGCCAGCAGGTCCGGCTCGATGGTCGTCACGGCAAACAGCGGGATCACGCCGACCATCGAGCGGATCTTCATCGGCATAGCCTGGCCGTCGCTCTGGTGGAGCACATCGCAGAAGAACTCGTCTTCGTCGTCCCACAGCGACACGCCGTTCGCGCCGAGGGTGTTCATGGCGTTGGCGATGTAGAGGAAGTGCTCGAAGAATTTGGTCGCCACGTCCTCGTAGACGCGGTTCCGGGTCGCCAGCTCCAGGGCGATGGTCAGCATGTTGAGGCAGAACATGCCCATCCAGCTGGTGCCGTCGCTCTGCTCCAGGTGGCCGCCCGTTGGCAGCGGCCGGCTGCGGTCGAAGACGCCGATGTTGTCCAGCCCCAGGAAGCCGCCTTCGAAGACGTTGTTCCCCTCCGAGTCCTTGCGGTTCACCCACCAGGTGAAGTTGAGCAGTTGCTTGTGGAAGACCCGTTCGAGGAAGTCGAGGTCAGACTGACCGCTGCGCTTCTGATCGATCTTGTAGACGCGCCAGGCGGCCCAGGCCACCACCGGCGGGTTCACGTCGCCAAAGGCCCACTCGTAGGCCGGAACCTGCCCGTTCGGGTGCTGGAACCACTCCCGCCCGAGCAGCAGCAGTTGATCCTTGGCGAAGTCAGGATCGATCAGGGCGAGCGGGATGCAGTGGAACGCCAGATCCCAGGCCGCGAACCACGGGTACTCCCAGGCATCCGGCATCGACATGATGTCCATGGCGTTGAAGTGCGGCCATTCGCGGTTGCGGCCCTGGCGACGCTCCGGCGGCGGGGGAGGCTGGCCGGGGTCGCCGTCCAGCCACTCGCGCACGTCGAAGTAGAACAGCTGCTTCGACCAGATCAACCCCGCGAACGCCTGCCGCTGCACCAGGCGCTCGTCGGCGGTCAGGGCGGCCGGATGGACGGCGGCGTAGAAGGCGTCAGCTTCGGCGATGCGCTGCGCGAACACGGCGTCGCAGTCGCGGAACGCCTCCTCGGGCGGGACCGAGCGGCCGCGAAAGGCGCGCTCGTCGTCCCAGACGCCCCATGCGCCCTCACCGCCGAACACCTCGTCCTCGAACTCGTCGTCATCCTCATGATGAGCGTTGCGCGCAGGCCGATTCCGCACGTGGCCGTTCTCACGGGGATCGTCGGCGGGGTTGACGGGCGGCGGCATGGTGGCGTCGCCGGTCAGGCGCAGGCGGATCGTCTCGGTAGCTCCGGGGGCGACACTCAGCCGATAGTGGGCGGCAGCCTTGGTGCCCTGCTGCGCCATGTTGACGCGGTCGGCCAGCCCATGCACCACGGCGTCGTTGATGCCGTCCTTGACGAATGGCGCGTAGTTCGGCGCGTTGAAGAGGCGCTGGGCATTCGTCTCGTTCTCGGTGAACAGGAGCGCGGGCGCACCCTCGCAGGTCAGCGTCGTCGGGCCAAGCTCCGGGTGCTCCGCGCGCACGACAACCTGCCCGTCGCCGCCGGTCTGCCGTCGCAGGAGCGGCTTGGGGTGCGTGTCGTGCGAGCCGCCCCAGATCCAGGTATTGCGGAACCAGAGGGACGGCAGCAGGTGCAGCTCAGCCTCGTCTGGGCCGTGGTTGGTGGCGCTGATGCGGATGAGCGTATCGTCAGGGCCGGCCTTGGCGTACTCGATCGCCACATCGAAGTAGCGATCCTCGGCAAATACGCCGGTGTCGATCAACTCGTACTCGGGCTCCTCGCGGCTGCGCCGGGCGTTGGTGTCGCAGAGGTCCGCATAGGGGAAGGCGGCCTGTGGGTACTTGTAGAGCATCTTCAGGTAGGACGCCGTGGGCGTGGCATCGAGGTAGAAGTAGTACTCCTTAACGTCTTCGCCGTGGTTCCCCTGGTTGCCGGTCAGCCCAAAGTAGCGCTCTTTGAGGATCGGGTCTCGCCCGTTCCAGAGCGCCAGCGCGAAGCACAGCCGCTGCTGGTCGTCGGAGTAGCCGCCGATGCCGTCCTCGCCCCAGCGATAGACGCGGCTGCGGGCGTCGTCGTGCGTGAAATACTCCCAGGCTGTCCCGTACGTGCTGTAGTCCTCGCGGACAGTCCCCCACTGGCGGTCGCTGAGGTATGGCCCCCAGACCTTCCAGCCCTGGGCGCCGGACCGCGCCTCGGCCAGGCGGCGCCCTTCGACGGTCTCATGGATCGACATGCTGGCTACTCCTACGCGGTGACCATCGCGCCGTCGCGCCGCCGCCGCATCCCCATCCGCTCCAGGAGCCGGTCGCCGACCCGGAGGGCGTTGGCGATGGTGGTCAGCGATGGGTTGACCGAGCTGTTCGACGGGAAGAAGCTCGCATCCACGACGTACAGGGTAGCAAGGTCATCGGTCGCCCGACAGTTACGCGGGGGACACCGTCATGGCGTGGACGCGGAGCAGCTCGGCCACGGACCACGCCTGCGCCACGCAGCCGTTCGGGGCATGGGGAGGGTCGCCATCGAAGATCTCGGAGACGCTGCCGAGGCACGCTTCCGCCTCCAGGTGGCGAAGGAGCGGCGCGACGCGCTCGCGCAGCTCGCCGAGGACGGCAGGGGTCCGCCCGCGCACGTTCACCAGGGCATCGGCGTAGGCCCCGAGCAGCCACGGCCAGACCGCGCCCTGGTGATAGACGCTGTCGCGGTGGAACGCGTCGCCGGCGTAGTGGCCATCGTAGCCCGGGCTGCCGGGGGCCAGGGAGCGCGGCCCGTACGGCGTCAGCAGCCGTTCGCGCACGACTGCCAACACCTGCTCGCCCTGCTCCCGCGTGAACGCCGACGTGGGCAGGCTGAACGCGAACAACAGATTTGGACGCAGGGTCGGGTCACCGGCGCCGTTCGGCGAGATCACATCGAACAGGTAGCCGTGCTCGGCGCTCCAGAACTGCTGCATGCCCTGGCGCGCGTGCTCGGCCAGCCGCCGGTAGCGGCTGGCGTCCACGGACAGGTGCTCCGCGAACCGCGCCATGACGCTCAGGGCGTTGAGCCAGAGCGCGTTCACCTCGACCGGCTTGCCGTAGCGCGGCGTCACCACCCAGTCGCCGATGCGGGCGTCCATCCAGGTGAGCTGGACGCCCGGCTCGCCGGCCTGGAGGAGCCCGTCCGCCGGATCCGCGCGGATGCAGTGGCGGGCGCCGCGCAGATGCCAGTCGATCACGCCGGTCAGCAGCGGGAACTGCTCGTGCACGAGCGTGTCGTCGCCGCTGAGCCGCCAGTATCGGTCGAGGGCGTGAAACCACCACAGCGTGGCATCGACCGTGTTGTACTCGGGCGCTTCGCCGTGGTCGGGAAAGCGATTCGGCAGCAGGCCCCGGTCGCAGTACCGCGCAAACGTCCGGAGGATCTCGCGGGCCTCGGCGAAGCGCTGCGTGGTCAGGGTCAGGCCGGGCAGCGCGATCATCGTGTCGCGGCCCCAGTCGCCAAACCAGGGGTAGCCGGCGATGACCGTCGTGCCGTCCGTCGAGGCGCGCCGAACCAGGAACTGGTCGGCAGCCGCCACCAGCCGCTCTGACGCGCGGGAGGGCGGCAGAGCGGCTGCCAGCACTTGCTCGCGGCGACGGCGAACGGCCTGCTCGGCCAGCTCGTCGGTGGTCGGCCAGCAGTCGAGCGGCTCGGCGGACGCCAGCAGATCGACACGGCCGCCGGCCGCCAGCCGCACGTCGAGAATGCCCAGGCAGTAGTTGTCCTCAACGGAATTGAGACCGCGCGCCGCCTCCTCGGGGTAGGCGTAGCTCCAGTACCACTGGCCGGACGGCCGGTAGTCGGCGGGCGCGTCGCTGTGCCAGCTCAGCGTCCAGGACGGCGCGCCGTCCCAGGCGGCCACCCGCAGGCGGCCAGCGCCGCCCTCGGCCGGCAGACGCTCCTGCACGAAGCGCCAGTCCGGCCGCCCGTGGGTATCGCCATGGAAGTCGCGCGAGTTCGCCAGCACCTTGAGTTCGAGGCGCACGGGCGGGCCGACCTCCAGCTGGTAGCTGACGGCTACGGCATTGTGGCCGGGCAGGCTGGCGACACGCTTGACCAACCTACCAGGGCCCACCCCGAACGTCCAGGTCGGCACCGGCTCGGGCTCGAAGGCGGTCAGGTGGCGGAAGCCCTCCGGCGCGGTGATTCCCGACGCCCAGAGGTTGGTTGCCAGGTCGTAGACCTCGCCGCCGACGATCGCCGTCTCGTCGAGCCGCGAGAGGAGCACGGTCCGCCGGCCGGGCGGCTCCAGCGCGGCCACGAGGAGGCCATGATAGCGGCGGGTGTTTGCGCCGCTGACGGTGGCGCTGGCGTACCCGCCGAGGCCGTTGGTGCTGAGCCATTCGCGCAGATCAGGTCGGTCCATCGCTGCCCGTCCCTCGGAGCCGTAGGGCGCCCTGCGCGACCTCGCAGCAGACCTTCATGGGCTACAGGCGGGCGGTCTCCGCCACAGCGCACTGCTGGCAGGCGGCGCACACGCCGAGCAGCTGGGTGTGATAGGCCCGGATGCTGAAGCCGGTCTCGGCAGCGGCCTGCTGGATCGTCTCCAACGAGGGCGGCGCGACCGCATCCACGAGATCCCCGCATGCCGTGCAGAGCGCGTGATCGTGACGGTCGGTGCGCGCGTCGAAGCGGCTGGCATGGTCGCCAAACGAGAGCTGCAGGATGATGCCGTGATCGGCCAGGGCGTGCAGGGCGTTGTAGACCGTGGCGAACGCGATGCCCGGCTGCACCCGCCGCACCCGCTCGTAGATGTCGGCGGCGCGCGGGTGATCGTTGCTGGCGCGCACGGCGTCAAGGATGGCCTGCCGCTGCGGCGTCATCCGCAGCGACGACCGCCCATTTCGGTCGTCCGCTCCGTCACAGGCTCCGTGGCAGTCCGGGTCCGCGCTCATCGCATCGCCTCGGCGGTGTACTGGGCGGGGCACGTTCACGTCTCGGATCGCGAGGCGGCCCCCTCAGACCTAGTGCTTGAAGTGTCGCTGGTGGGTGAAGATCATCGCCATGTGGTGACGGTTCGCCACCTCGATGGCCTGCTGATCGCGGATCGAGCCGCCCGGGTGGATGACCGCCGTGACGCCGGCCGCCGCCGCCCGCTCGATACCGTCCGGGAACGGGAAGAAGGCATCGGACGCCATCACCGCGCCGGCTGCACGGTCGCCGGCCTTCCGGCAGGCCAGATCGACGGCGTCTACCCGGCTCGGCTGCCCGGCGCCCAGGCCGACCAGCTGGAGGCCGCGCGCCAGCACGATGCCGTGCGAGTGGACGTGCTTGACGGCCCGCCACGCGAAGAGGAGGCTGGTCAGCTCGGAGAGGGTGGGCGGGCGCGTGGTGACCACGTCGCGGGTCAGCATGTTCTCGGGGAGGGCATCGCGGGTCTGCACCAGCCAGCCGCCCACCACGCGCTTGAAGTCGAGGTCGCCGGCCTCGATCTCGCCGGGCCGCTCCGGCTGGTAGCCGGTCGCCATGATGCGGAGATCGCGCTTCTTCTGGAGGACGGCCAGCGCCTCGGGGGTGTAGTCCGGGGCGATCAAGTCCTCGAAGAAGACCTCGGCGATCTCGCGGGCGGCCGCCTCGTTGACGGTCCGGTTGAAGCTGATCGCGCCGCCGAACGCCGTTTGCGGATCGCCGGCCACGGCCCGCCGATAGGTCTCGGCGAGATCGTCGCCGCAGGCCAGCCCGACCGGGTTGCCGTGCTTGACGATGGCGACCGTTGGCGCGGAGAAGTCGGCCACGATGCGCCAGGCAGCGTCGAGGTCGTAGGTGTTATTGAAGGCGAGCTGTTTGCCGTGTAGCTGTCGGCCGCTGACGACGCCGCGCGGCAGGCTGCGGATGGTGCTGTCGGCATAGAACGCGGCCAGCTGATGCGGGTTCTCGCCGTACCGCAGCTCGCCGATCTTCTTCATGGCGAGCGTCAGGTGATCCGGGAACAGCTCGTCGGCGCTCCGCAGGTAGCCCGAGATGTGGGTGTCGTAGACGGCGCAGTGCTGGAACGCCTTGGCCGCCAGCCGCCTGCGAATCCCCTGGCCCACGTTGCCGGCGTCGCTGGCCAGCTCGTCGAGGACGGTCCCGTAGTCCATCGGGTCGCAGATCGGCACGACCTGGGCGAAGTTCTTGGCCGCCGCCCGCAGGAGCGTCACGCCGCCGATGTCGATGTTCTCCAGCACGTTCGCGAGATCCTGGCCGGAGCCCTTGGCGGTCTCGCGGAACGGGTAGAGGTTACAGACCACGAAATCGATGGGCGATGCGCCGACGCGGTCCATCTCTTCGAGATGGCCGGGGTCATGGCGCAACCCGAGAATGCCGGCGTAGATCAGCGGGTGCAAGGTCTTGACGCGACCGCCCAGGATCTCGGGGAAGCCGGTCAGCTCCTGAATACCGCGCACGGCGACGCCACTCTCACGGAGCATGGCTTCGGTGTTGCCAGTGGCGATCAGCTCGACGCCGCGATCGGCCAGCCCACGAGCGAAGTCCACCACACCAGTCTTGTCGAACACGCTGATCAGCGCGCGCATCTCATCCTCGGCGCCGGCACTCTGCCCGGACGAATGATTCAGTCAGTTCTCGGCATTCTACTGCATCGAGCGCACGTTCTCCGAAGCACAGCAGCTGCAGGTCAGGGCGATTGCATGTTGATGTCGTCGTGCCGCGGCGTCGGGGACTGAAGTCCCCGCCTACCATCCTGCAGTCGCTGCGCGACGCTCCAGTCGCACCAGTCCCTGTCCGTGCCCGGTGTCCGTCGCGCAGCGACGGCGTGACTGTAGGCGGGGACTTCAGTCCCCGACCTCGCGTGTGACGGTGCCTCGGGAGCACCAACAGACATGCAATCGCCCTGATGCTGCTACCAGTGCAATCGTATGTTGAGCGCGTCGTGTCGCCGCGTCGGGGCTTGAAAGCCCCGCCTACACTCCTGCAGTCGCTGCGCGACGCTCCAGGCTCGCCAGCCCCAGCCGTTCCCTGCGTCCGTCGCGCAGCGACTGCAGGAGTGTAGGCGGGGACTTCAGTCCCCGACCGCCCGTTCCATGATGCTCCGGGAACACCAATGAACATGCAATCGCCCTGAGCTGCAGGTGTCCTGTCAACGTTGGTGCACTGTACGAACCAGTCGCTCGATCTCGTGATAGGCCCGAGCGAACGACGGCGAACGTCCGAGTGCTCCATCGATATTGAACATCGCGGTGAAACGTGTCTGATGCCTCATCGGTGCGTAGGCCTGTCGCTCTCGCATGTTCGACGTGAGCCACCCCTTCGGATCCCGAAGCGCATCCGGATCACCGGGAACTTCCACGCCGTCAGTCAGGCCGCGATCGTGCATCAACAGGTCGGCCTGCAACGAGCCAGGCTTCGTACTCACGCTCAGCCCACAGGACCGCCAGTGGCCGACCGCCTGCCAGCGGCTCCAGAACTCGGGCCAGTTCGTCACCAAGCAAGCCCGGTGGTTGACCGTGCCGGAACGGCGTTCGCCCTGTCTTCAGCCTCACCTTCAACGACGGATACGATACGAGGAAGCTCGGTCACGAGGCCGAAACCGCGGTTCTGGACTCAAACGCACGCACGTCCCGCTCGGGGCGGAACTGCCGTGACCGCATCAACTCGCCAGCGGTAAAGAGCCCAGCCGCGATCAGGCTCTGACTCACAGTATCGACCGCACCGATCGTCGTCCGTCCACCATGCCGCGACACCACCCGAAGCATCGACACGTCGAGGTCGTCCTGATCCAGCATCGCCGCGCTGTGGGAGGTCGCAAACACCTGGGTTGAAAGCGCTGCCTCCTGCATCGCCTCCAGCAGGAGCGGTGCGGCGCCCGGATGGACAGCACTTTCCGGCTCCTCCAACTCCACGAGCGTGACGGACGATCCTCCCGCCATACTGCCCTGGTACAGTGCGACGAGCACGCCAAGGGTCCGAAGCGTGCCGTAGGACATTTCACTCGCGGAGAACGAGACCGGCGCTTCTGCACGCTCGAGCACCTGCTCGAACCGAAGCACCTCGAAATTGTCGATCGTCGATACTGAGATACCGCTGACTCCCGGTGTGACCACGCGGAGTACATCCGTCACCGCGTCAGCCGGTCGCCAGCCAAACTGATTCGTGCTCTGCAGCCGCCTGTAGATGCCCGCGACATTCGACCCATCAGCGCGAAGACGCTCGCTGCCATCGATTTCTTGTGGCTTCCGCATCGGTGCATCGTGCAGGCTGTAGAAGGCCAGCCCGCGCAGGGCACGGAGAATCGTTCCGTACGGCACATGATCGGCAAGGTGCGGGAGCACGAGCGTCTGTGTCCCTCCGTCGGGAACGATCCGCGGCACAAACTGCACTCCACGAGCATCATGCCATTCGCTCCCGTCTTGGCGAATGACATAGTTCGCCACCTCGACATCGCTGGCTGCAGGCCCTGTCGGTGAACGCCGCACCGTGCAGCGCTCCTCGACTATGCGTGCGGCGCCGGCAGATCTGGCAAGCTCGATACTGTACGTGGCACCTTGCTGATCGGAGATCGATACTTCGATCTCAATTCGGAGCCGAGCATTCGGGTCGTCGCTTGCCCAGCGCGACAGGAGGCTGACGATGCCGCCCCGCCTGAGAACAGCGGCCTCCAGACCACCGTTCAGCGCGTCGGCCACGAGATCCAGCGCATGCAGGAAATTGCTCTTGCCGGAGCCATTCGGCCCGATCAGGATGGTTAGCGGCCCCAGCGCGATGTCGCAGTCCTCAATGCTGCGGAAGTTGTTGATCCGCACGCGCCGAATCATCGGCACTGGGACCGACCTGAGCGCCCTGCGCCATCCTCCCACTCGAAGTTCCGCGAACTGCAACGGGCTGCAACACAGTGTACGACGTATCCGTGGCGCACCTCAGGTCATGTCGAACAGGCACTACTGGAGATCGAGCAGCGTCAGGTTCATGTTGTTGATCTCGGCGAGCATCCGCACGAGGGTGGTACGCACGTTGGTCAGCCCGCGCGTGTCGCCCGAGTTGAGAGCGGCGCTCAGGCCGTCAGCAGCCTCGTCGGCGCGGTCGGCGGCGTTGAGGGCGTAGCGCTGCACCGGGGCGGTGCTCGGCCCGGGCTTCGCAGCCCGGATCTTTGAGGAAGCGTCGCGCAACGACTGGATCACGGCCTCGGTATCCCGCCGCCAGGCCGGATCGGACGCGATGTCCGGCTTGCCACCGGCCCGCTCGATCTGCTCGTTGGCGGAGCTGATGGCCGTGCCCAGGGCGTCGACCGGCCCCTGGAGGGCGCCCAGATAGGCGCGGTCTTCGTCGCCGATACGCTGGCCGGGCTTCGCCGCGCCCGGTGGACCCGAGGCCGCCGGTGCTCCGGCGGCCGGTGAGCCGCTCGGCTTCGGCTGGGGGGCCGGGCTGCCTTCCGTGGCCGGCTTCGGCTCACCAGCCGGCTTCGCAACCGGCGAGGGTGCAGCTTGCGGAGGCGCGGCGGCGGGCGGCTCGGAGATCGCGAGCAGCTCGCTGACGATCCACCCGACCGATCCGTCGGCGGAGTCGCGGACATTCCGCCACGTTCGGCCGCCGGCCTCGCGCTCGTCGCCGATCACCTCAAGCTCGGTTCCCTCCTTGACGGTCCGGATCAGCCGGGCGGTCGCCGCTGGCTCGGCCCGCATGTTCGCCCCCTGGCCTTCGGTGTTGGCGACGGTTGCGCGGGGGCCGCCGGAAACGGCGGCGCTGGCTTGCGGCTTCGCGTTGAGGTCGGGCGGCGGCACGGGCGTCGGCGGCGCGACGGGCGACGGGCTGCCGGGCGCGATCAGGCCGGGAGACAGTGCAACGCCCGGCTCGGGCGACGAGATCGGCTTCGGCGGCGGCAGCAGGGTCGGAGACGCCTCGGCGGCCGGCTTCTCGGCGGTCGGTGAGCCGCCGAGCAACCCGCACGCGCCGAGCAGCAGCGGCAGCAGGCACAGCAGCGCCACCCGCGCGACGCCGAGCATCGGTCTCTGAATCAAACGGCGGCTCCTCTTCGTCGGGTCGCTCGCGGGCGGGTCACCTGTGGTCAGGTCAGAGGCGGTCGGGTCACTCCCGGTCGGGTCACTCCCGGTCGGGTCACTCCCAACGGAACGTCAGCATCGCGGCCAGCGGCATCAGCAGCGCCCAGCCAGCCAGCACCAGCCAGCTGAGGATCGGCACGGCGTCAGTCGCCCCGAGCGCGCCCCGCAAGGCTTCCGCCAGGGCGGTACTCGGCAGCAGCGCCGCCGGCCCGGCCAGCCACGGCCCGAGGTGGGTGGTCGGAAACACGATGCCACCCATCAGCAGAAACGCGATGTACAGCCCGTTCGCAACAGCCAACGTCGCCTCGGCGCGCAAGGCGCCGGCCATCAGCAGGCCCAGACCGCCGAACGCCGCCGTCCCCAGCACCAGCGCGACGGGCGTCAGCACCAGCGTGCCCGTCGGCCGCCAGCCGAGCACCAGCGCCGCGACCCCGACGATCAGCAGCGTCTGGATGCCCTCCATCACCAGGATCGCCGCGATCTTCGCCGTCAGCAGGCCGCCGCGCGGCAGCGGGGACACGCCCAGCCGCTTGAGCACCTTGTAGTACCGCTCGAAGGCCGTCGCGATGCCGGTGCTGACCATCGCCGTGGACATGATGGCGAGCGCCAGAATGCCCGGCACCAGATACTCGGCGCGGCGCTCGGGCGGGATCGGCATCAGGTCCACCAGGCCGAAGAAGACCAGCAGCAACGGCGGGATGATCAGGGTGATCAGGACGCTCTCGCCCCGCCGCAACGAGAGGCGCAGCTCGGCGGCGGTCTGTGCGACGATCATCCGGGCGAGCGGAGACGGTGCCTGGTCAGCGCCCGGTGGGAGCCGGAGTGCATGCAGCGCCTGCGGGGTCGCGGTCAGGTCAGGCACGGCGGGCGGCCTCCACGGGCGAGAGTGGCGCGCCGCCGCCGTTCGCGGTGAGGCGCAGGAAGACGTCTTCGAGCGACTGCCGGCCGACGTGCAGCTCAACCAGCAACGCGTCGTGCTCGGCCAGCCAGGAGGTCGCCGCGGTGACGACGTCGGGCGCGATCGGCCCGTCCACGCGGTACTCGCCAGGACGCACCTCGTCGATCTGGAATGCTGGCAGCCGCTCCGCGAGCCGCGCGAGCGGCAGCCCCGCCCTGGCGCGGAATCGCAACTCGTCGGGCGGGCCGCCGGCCTGCCCGAGCGCGGACGGCGCGTCGAGCGCCACCAGCCTGCCGCTGTCGACGATGGCGACACGGTCGGCAAGCTCCTCGGCCTCTTCCATGAAGTGGGTCGTGAGCAGCACCGTCACGCCGCCGCGCTTCAGGCTGCGGACGATCTCCCAGGTGGCGCGGCGGGCCTGTGGATCCATCCCGGCGGTCGGCTCATCCAGGAAGACCAGCTCCGGCCGGCCCACCAGCGCCAGCCCGAGCGACAGCCGCTGCTTCTGGCCGCCCGAGAGCGCCCGGTACCGCGTTCGCGCGGCATCCTCGAGGCCGATGAGGCGCAGCAGCTCGCGGGGATCGGCCGGCGCGGCGAAGAAGCTCGCGAACAGCTCCAGGGCTTCGAGCGGGCGCATGGCCGGGGCGATACCGCCGTCCTGGAGCATGACGCCGATGCGCGGCTGCAAGCGATGGGCATCGGACATCGGGTCCAGGCCGAGGACGCGCACCAGCCCGGCCGTTGGCGAGCGATACCCTTCGAGGATCTCGACGGTCGTGGTCTTGCCGGCGCCGTTCGGCCCGAGCAGCGCGAAGACCTCGCCGCGCCGGACCTCGAAGGTGAGACCGTCCACCACGTTGCGGTCGCCGAAGCGCTGGACGAGCCCCTGGACCGAAATCGCCGGGCTGCTGACGGTCATCTGGCTACAATCTCGGCGAGAGGCTGCGGAACGCCGCCCGGCGGTCCGGCATAGCGGCCTCGCCCCGCGGTGTGCCCCGCTCGTCGTGCCGCATCCAGCCGCGCCACGGGCTCCCTGGCCGGCCCAATCGCTCCGACAACAGGTGCCAGATGCCTCCTCGTGGTCCCGCTCCGGAATGGGTTGCCCTGCTCAACACCTCGCTGATCGTCATCAGTGGCGTCTTCTTGCTGCTGGGGTACTACTTCATTCGGTCGAAGAAGATCGAGCTTCACAAGAAAAGTATGCTCACGGCGACCACGTTCGCTGCACTCTTTCTGGTGGTGTACGTCAGCCGCGCCCTGCTCTTTGAAACCAAGGTCTTCGCCGGCGAAGGGCTGGTACGTGTCATCTACCTGGTGATCTTGATCAGCCACACGATCCTGGCGATCCTGGTGGGGCCGTTCGCGCTGGTCACATTGCGGCGGGCGTTTCGTGGCGAGTTCCCGAAGCATCGGCAGATCGCGCGGATCACGTTCCCGATGTGGCTGTACGTCGTGGTAACGGGTTGGATCATTTTCTGGATGCTTCATAACCAACCGGCGACAGCGTATTAGTTAGCGGAGCAGGCGCGGCGTCGGGCAGCGTCGCCTCGCACGGGGACAACTGTACCCGAACCGCTCAGCGCGGAACTGCGCCCACGTCCTGGCCGCCCCCGCCCTCACCGGTCGCAGTCGGGCATTGCTCGGCATCAGGCGATTCATGCTGGCGCAGTGTCTCCCGTCAGCCGGATCCCCTGATGATGCTGCGGCCCCATTACGGGATCGCACGGATGCCGCGAGGCTGGGCAGTGTGGCCTAACTGAGGGGCCGAAAGGAGGCACGATGCAGGACGACCACTTCAGTTCTCCCGATCGGGGCGATCGCATCGCTTCCGCAACACTCCCGACGATCGTACATGTCGTTGTCGGTGCCGACGGCACGCTGATCGTCCAGTACGTGATTCCAAGCACATCCGAGGCCGTCAAGGTGACGTTCATGCCGGACGGCTCGTACTCCCTGCTCCAGGTCCACGACTCCGTCTGGCGCGAGATCGGCATTGACTTCGGCATAGCGCCCCGAGGCCGCGGGCCGGCCATGACGATCCGCACGGCAGCGTCGCAACCGGACGGCTCCGTCCTTGCCACGCTGCTGTCCACATCACTGCGCGGCCAGCAGGTGCGCCGGTCACTGCGCCTTCAGCCCGACGGCGCCTGGGACACCGACTACGACCGTGACGACGGCAACGGGCGCCGCGTTCTCGGCGCCGCAACCCGTGGCGCCAACGCCACTGGCCGCGTCACCAGACAGCGACGGAAACTGGACGCCGGGGGCACGATGCTGTGGACGGCCGAGTCCGAGACACAGCAGATACTCGCCCGGCCAAACCGCTCCGGCCTGGGATGGTCGGGTGCTTCCGTCCCCATGCTCCGAACGATCGGGACGGCGACCTATGCTGACACGAGCGTAGGGTCCAGCACGGTCGTCGCGTATTTCGCGAGCGACGGCGACGGTGGGGGCGGCCCAGCGGCGCCGGCGCCCGGCAGGCTCATCCGGACCAGCACTGAGCAGGGTCCGCACTGGACGCGTACGCAGCAGACCTTCGATGGCCCAGGCAAGGGTGAGACCACCGTCGACGTCACGAGTTACAACAACGGGCGCAAGGTTGTCGAAACCCAGTACGAGGAGTGGGGAACTGATGTGGTCAGTGGGACCCCGTTGATCCACCCCACGGTCGTCGACAAGACGCGCGAAGTCCAGTATCCGAACGGGACCAAGGAGGTCTCGCACGACAGAGAGGTGATACATGTCGGTGAGCATCGGCCTGATATCGACCCGGGCGGCGAGACAGACCACCCGGGCGGAGCCGGCATGTACACCAAGACCTGGGAGCATTCGGGAGTAGATCAGGCTGGCAACGTGACGGAGTCTCGCGGAGCCGAGACGCACTCAGGCGCCGGGACGAGCATCTCCACATCGACGAAGCAGTCGGACGGCGGCTGGCTCATCGTCACGACCACCACGGACAAGAATGGGAACGGTCAGCGCACAACGTCCAGAGTGGACAAGAATGGGAACCCGCAAGGGCCTACGACCACTGAGCCAGTGGGCAAGGGTTCGGGCGGTAGCAGCACCGGTGGCGGTTCTGGGTCAGGTGGCGAATCCGGCGGCGACAACTCTGACGCGGGCGGGAACTCCAACGGCGGGAACTCCAACAACGGTGCTGGAGATCCTGATCCCGATTCCGGCGAGGAGGGTTCGCCGCTCGGTGACGAAGGCGGCCCGAGCGGCTCCGGCTGGGGCAACGACGGGCCGCTGAGCCTCCTCCCAGGCCATGCTGGCCGCGCATTCGGATCGGCCATCACCATCGACGATCCGCTGGCCGACCCAGAACATGACGAGTATCGGACGGTCCCGACGCGGATGGCCGCCGGCGTGACCTACGATGCGCTGGTCAATCCCGGCGTCGCGTACGGCGGTCAAGGGGACGAACGGGGCGGCAGCGAGGGCGCACCAGACGCACACCCCGCGATTCAGACGACGATGATTCTCGACACCGTGCCGATCCCGCCGGAGGAAGGGTTCGAGTGGGACAATCCCGAGGTTCAGTACACCTTCGTCGCGGACACCATTACGGCGTTGAAGCGGAGCGGCAACCTGGACGCCGCCACGCTCAAGGCCGTCGAGATGGCCCTGGCGGATGTCTCGGCGATCGCTGACCGCATCGCCTCGGCGAAGCGCGCCACTGGGTAGGTCGGCCCCCGGCCCGATCGTCAACAGTCGAAAGGCGCCGACGTGGCGGGAGTCCTGCATCGCGGACCGGCCTGCCCGACCGACAACCCACCGGATTCGCTGCGCGAGCCTACCGGTTGGTCAGCCAGAACCTACCGGACGGTAGGCGCGCGCTCCGGTGGTCGGGGCGCATACAGTGGATGCGCGGTGACGCTCGGGGGAGCGACACTGGGGAGCGGGCACAAGGGGCGCATCGTTCGAGCCTGGCGATCCGAAGCGGGGGGCGATGGATCGTCACCACCAGGCCGAACGAGCGCCCCTTGCTCGCGATCGCGGCCCGGCGCGGACGGCCGGCTCGGCGTGCTCCCCGCACCGACGGGCCGTCTCACCCGGCCCTGCCACCGTTCCCCGCCACCGTTCCCCACCACCGTCCGCGGCTGCCCTGCGCTGGACGGCCGCCGTGTGTGCCTGCTGCCGCCGCACCGGATGGCCTGTGATCTGTAGAATGCCGGCGATCCAGTCCGTCCGGGAGCCAGCACACGATGCACGCCGCCACTGAACGGGTCTTTGCCTCCGTCGACGCCACTCGGTCGCTTGGGTCGCTGATCCGTGAGTACGCGGACGAGATCGAGCGCACCTGTGTGCTGCCACGCCCCCTGTTCGAGGCCCTTGCCGATGCCGGCCTGTTTCGGATGGTGGTGTGCGCCGACGCCGGCGGCCAGGAGATCGACTTCCCAACCTACCTGGACGTCATCGAAGAGGTGGCGCGGGCGGACGCCAGCACGGCGTGGTGCGTCAATCAGGCGTCGAGCTTCCAGACCTACTCGCCGGTCATGCCCATCGACGTCGCACGGCTGATCTTCGAGGAGAACCCGCGCGGCGTCGTGGCGAACACCCCGGCCGCCACCGGCACGGCCATCGCCGAGGCTGGCGGCTACCGGGTGACCGGCACGTTCAGCTACGGGACCGGCTGCCACCATGCGAGCTGGGTGGCCGCCCGCGCGCAGATCCTCGACGATGGCGTGGTCCGCCGGACGGTGTCAGGCGACGCCGAGATCCGCTACTTCATGCTCCCGGCCGAGGAAGCCGAGATCCTGGACACCTGGAACGTGCGCGGCCTGCGCGGCACCGGCACGCACCACTGGCGCGTCGCCGACGCCTTCGTGCCCGAGGAGCGCACATTCTCGCCGGACGCCGTCGCCGCGCAGGAGCGCGCCCCGATCTACGTGATCCCGCGCCAGATCCTGGCGGCCTGTGGCGACGCCATGACGGCGCTCGGCGTGGCTCGGGACTGCGTCGACACGTTCGTGCGGATGGCCCAGACCAAGCGCGCAGCCAACATGGCCGGCCTGCTGCGCGACGAGTCGCTGGTCCAGTACGACGTGGGTCTGGCCGAGGCCGAGCTGCGCTCCAGCAGGATGTACCTCCGCCAGACGGTCCGCGAGGTCTGGACCGAAGTTGAGCGGACCCACGCGATCACCCTGGGGCAGAAGGCGGATCTCCGGCTGGCGGCCGTCCATGCGATCCGCCAGTCGGCCAGCGTCGTGGACGCCATGTACAACGCGGCCGGCGCCACGGCCGTCTTGAAGGACCAGCCGATCCAGCGGCACTTTCAGGATGTCCACGTCGTCACGCAGCACATGCAGTCGCGACGGGCCCACTACGAGCTGGTGGGGAAGGTCGTGCTGGGGCTGAACCCGACCTCGACGTTCCTCTGACGGTTCGGCAGCGCCGGCTCGCGCCGTAACCGGGCCGGCCTGCGGCCGGCCCGGTTACGGCGCGAGCCGGCGCGCCTCTTCGACCAGGGCGGGGATGTCCAGCTCCTCGCCGTTGAGAAACGCCCGGATCTTGCTGGCTGCGTCGATCAGCGCGACCCGGTTGGAGTGGACGATCTCGGGCGTGCCGCCGGCCGTCCGCGCTGCCGACGGCGGCCGGCCCACCTTGAAGCCGCCGATCAGGATCTCGTCGATGGCGGCGCGGGAGCCGGTCAGGAAGCGCCACTCGCTGGGCACCGCGCCGAAGCGCTCGCCGTAGACGCGCAGCGCATCGGGCGTGTCGTGCTCAGGGTCCACCGTGAACGACACGATGACCACCTTGTCCCCGAGGAGGTTCGCGGCCCGGAGCTGGTCGCGGACCTGGGACATGGTCGCGGTCAGCAGCGGGCAGATGTCGGTGCAGGTGGTGAAGATGAAGTTCGCGATGACGACCTTGCCGCTCAGGTGGCTTGAGCTGAACGGCCGGCCCGTCTGATCGAGCAGGTCGAACCGCGGCGCGGGGAAGAGCACCGGCAGCGTCGAGGATGGGCGGCAGGCGACCAGCAGCGCGAGCGCGGCCACCGCGAGCAGGATCAGGCCGCGCAGCCTGAGCTTGCGGCCGGTGCGCGCCAGGCGCGCCGGAGTGGACGCCTGCGAGGCCGCGGTCTCGGTGCGGACAGGTACGGGCGTCGGCAGGGGCATCAGGCGGCCACGGTCTCCACGGACAACTGCATGCGGCGGACTAGAGCAGCACCTGCCGGTCCACGACCATCGCGACGAACAGCAGCGCCAGGTACAGCATCGAGTAGAAGAAGAGCCGCCGGGCAGCCACCGCTGACGCCTCGCGGAACAGCTTGACGGCGTACCAGATGAACATGCCGCCGAGGACGATGGCCGAGACGACGTAGATCGCGCCGAGGAAGCCCAGCATCCAGACCACCACGGTCAGGGCGACCATCGCCAGCGAGTACCAGAGGATCTGCTTGCGCGTCTCGGCCTCGCCACGCACGATGGGGAGCATCGGGACGCCAGCGGCGGCGTACTCGCGCTGCATCAGCAGCGACAGCGCCCAGAAGTGCGGCGGGGTCCACACGAAGATGATGGTGAACAGCCAGACGGCCAGCCAGTTGACCTCGTTGGTGACGGCGGCGATGCCCACCACGGGCGGGATCGCCCCGGCCGCCCCGCCGATCACGATGTTGAGCGGGGTCCAACGTTTAAGCCAGCGCGTGTAGACGAAGACGTAGAACAGCAGCGCGAACAGGGTCAGGGCCGCCGACAGCAGATTGACGAAGGCGACCATCGAGGTGAACGAGATGATGCCGAGGCAGATCCCGAAGAACAGGGCGTTCAGCGGCGGGACCATCCCGGCCGGAATCGGGCGAGTGGACGTGCGGCCCATCAGCTCGTCGATGTCGCGGTCGATGTAGTGGTTGATGGCGCCAGCGCCGCCGGCGGCCAGCGCACCACCCACCAGCGTGAACACCATCAGCATCAGCGGCGGCAGCCCCTTGTGGGCCATCAGCATCGCCGCCAGCGTGGTGACCAGCAGCAGCACCACGACGCGCGGCTTGGTGAGCGTGAAGTAGGCTCGGACGACCTCGCGCGGCGGGGCGTCAGCGTGGGGTGGTGTCGCCGCGCCGGAGACGCCGACGCTCGCGCCCGGCCCGATCAGCAGGAGCCGCCGCAGCTGCCACGTCATGCTCAGCAGCACGACGACCATCGACCAGACCGCCGACGCGCCGGCCACGTGCAGCGTCTGGATGATCCAGAGCGGCGCGGCGACCGGCTCGCCGGCCGCCGAAGCTGACACGGCCACCTGATTCGCCATGATCGAGTTGAGCACCAGGGTCGGGCCGATGATGACGGCGACCGCGCCGATGGTGATCTGCGCGACCACCACCACAACCAGGCTGTAGACGACGCGCTTCATGGCCGGGGGCAGCCCCGGCATCTTGACCGTCTTCCAGGTGATCACCGCCACCAGTGCGGCGACCGTGTACGCCAGCAGCCGGTGCATCAGGTGCAGATCCACCAGACCACTGCTGCCGAACGGCAACACCTGACCGTTACAGAGCGGGAAGCCAGCGCAGACCCAGCCGGCGCCCATCGCGCGGGTCAGGCCGCCGACGACCAGCAGCAGATACGTCGCGGCGGTGGTTGCCACCACCAGTTTCCAGTAGCCGGCAAGCGACGAGGAATCGACGGTCACACCACGTCGCGGCCCGTCAACCGAGACGGACAGGCCGCCGTTGGCCGCCACGCGGGCGGCGATGTTCACCCACAGCACAAAGCCGAGAATAATGAAGGCGAAGCTGAGGTGCACCATCACCGAGAGGGTGTGGGTGTCCAGCCAGACGACCACCGCACCGAGGAGCACCTGGACCGCCAGGATGACGGGGACAGCAGTCGCCGGGATCACGATGTGCTTGACGCCACGGGCGTAGACCCAGGCCGCGGCGACCATCGCCAGCATCAGCGCGGAGACGCCAGCAGCGGTGATCCGGTGGCTGTACTCGATCCAGGCCGCGACGTTCGGCGGGGGGATCAGCTGTCCGTGGCAGAGCGGCCAGTCAGGGCATCCCAGGCCTGACCCGGTCGATCGCACGATGGCGCCAACGACGATCAGCAGGTAGGTTGCAATACCGGTGAGCAGTGCGAGGCGACGTAGTGCGTTCATCGAGCGCCATTATACCGGGGGCACTTGCCAGGAGAATACCGTGTCATCTGTCAGGTTTTTTCGGGACATCGCGTCTCGACGGCGACGGTATACTGGTAACGGACGCCCGCGGCTCGATGCTACTCTGATGGTCCGACGGGTCGAGGTGATGAGTATGGACGATCTGGATCGGCGGATTCTCAACCGCATCCAGTCCGATTTTCCCCTGGTGGCGCGGCCCTACGCCGAGCTTGGAGCCTCGCTCGGCGTCTCCGAGGACGAGATCATCACACGGATGCGCGCGCTCAAGGATGGTCGGATCGTCCGTCAGATCAGCGCCATTTTCGATACCAAGAGCCTTGGGTACAAGTCGAGCCTGGTCGCGATGCGCGTGGACCCGGCCCGGATCACCGAGGCCGCCCGTACTATCAACGAGCACCCGGGCGTCACCCACAACTACGAGCGCAACCACGACTACAACCTCTGGTTCACGATCGCGGTGCCGCCGACGTCGGACCTGGAAGCGGTGGTGCAGCGCATCCACGAGATGGCGAACGCCGAGGTCACGCGGGTGATGTACACCCTGCGGCTGTTCAAGATCGGCGTCAACCTGGACATGACCGGCGAGCGTCCGCTGGATGCCCAGGCGACCCCTGAGTACCGCGAGCAGGACCGGGCGCGGGCGAAGAATTACGAGGTGACGGAGCTGGACAAGGCCGTCATCCGCGAGCTGCAGGAGGATCTGCCTATCGAGGCCGAGCCGTTCAACGGCGTGGCTGAGCGGGTCGGCATCTCTGAGGACGAGCTGTTCGTGGCGATGGCCAGCCTTGTCGAGCGGGGCTTCATGCGGCGGATGGCGGCGATCCTCTACCATCGCCGCGCCGGCTTCAAGGCGAACGGCATGGGCGTCTGGGCGGTGCCCGAGGAGAACGTCATCGAGCTGGGCGAGCGGATGGCGGCGTTTGCGAACGTCAGCCACTGCTACCGCCGCCCGACCTATCCGGACTGGCCGTACAACGTCTTCACGATGGTCCACGGCCAGTCGAACGAGCAGTGCGAAGAGGTGCTGGCGGCGATCTCCCGCGCGACCGGCATGACCAACTACATCAGCCTCTATTCCACTCGCGAGTATAAGAAGACCAGGACGAGGTTCTACACGCCGGCCTACGAGGAGTGGGAGGCGAAGCACATGCCGCAGCCAGAGGTGGTCCCGGCGACCTGATCGGCCCGACATCCCTCATCGGGGCGCGGCTGCCGTTGGTGAGGGAGTGTGGCATGCCGCGCCAGCCCATCTGGCTGGGACCGGCATGGTGGTCTCCATACGGATTGCGAGAAAGCCCGAGTCGTGGGGAAGCCCACGGCCCGGGCTTTCTGACGCCGTTCGACGCTCTCCGCATCGGACCGTGGGGACCGCTGCTGGCGAGAGCCCGTAGGGGTTCCGGGAATAACAGCCGAGATGTCGAACGGGGGACGGGAGTTCCCCATGTCGGATGGTACGGTGCGAGAGAACACGATGTGATCCACGAGGGACACGGCGTCACGACGTACCTCACCAGCGCGACGTGACGACGTACCTCACCAGCGCGACGTGACTCATCGTGGCGGTATCCCCGGGCGGCATGCTGGCGCAGTTACTGGGAGGACGGCATGAAGAGGATTTCCGAGTCCGCGCTCAAGCAAGGAATCGTGGCCGTGGAAGCCGAGCGGCTCAAGCATCCGCCGACCTTCCAGCCCGACGAACAGCAGCTTGCTGCTCTGGCGGAAAGCCGCCGACGGTCGGAGGCGATGGTCTCCACATTCCTGCAGGATGCTGGCCTGGACGTCACGAAGCTCCAGGCCGTGCAGGAGCCGCGTAGCGCGGACCTCGCGCGGATGGTCGAGCAGCAGAAGATCGAGGCCGTCCAACGAGCCGCGACGCACAAGGACACGTTGCACGCAAGCGTGGCGGCGCAAGCCAGGGCGTTGCGGGATCTCGCGTCCCGCGACCGTTTCTTCCCGTTTCCGAGCTTCAGCCTCGACACGCCGTTCCTGATCTGGAGCATCCCGCTCCAGGAGATCTCGACGGCCACCACCGCGCCGTTCGGGAGTTTCGCAAAGTTCAAGTTTGCGACATCCAAGCGCCGAGGTCCGCAGAAGTTCGGGTTCTACTTCTCCTGGGTGAACTCCTCCAGCGACTACGCGGTCATCAACGCGACCACCTTCATGTCGGCCATCGGGCACCTGAAGGCGCATGCCCCGTGGGCATTCGCCACGAACATCAGTTCTGTCGGCGCGAGCGCGGTGCTCAACATGTGGCTTGGCTGGCCCAACGACGTGACCTCCGTCCAGTCCGACATCAAGGGCCTCGGTACGGCCGCGGCATTCGCTTCGTTCACCCTCGGCAGCGACACTGAGGGTGCGTCGATCTCGTTCGGGGAGCAACTGCACGCCACCATGTTCGCCGTGCCGCCCGGCAACGTCGTGGTGTTCGAGGTCGCGCTGTTGCTGCACTTCGAGAACGACAGCGGGAACATCGAAGCCGACTTCGAGAGCGGTGAATTCCAGATCGCCTGCCCAGTTGTCGTCGTCTCGCGCTTGAACATGCCGCCGCTGGAGCCAACACCGTAATGCCGTGAGAGCCATCCGGTCCTGTCCAGCGTTGGAGTTGCTCCTGGCGGCCCGTTCATCCAACGACGAGGCCCGCTACGTCATGGCCTGCAGTCACGCTGGCCAACCGTTCATGCGACGCCCGGGGTGTCTCCACCCTGGGCGTCACGCACTCCTCACCCGATCGCTTGCGACGGGCCTCAGAAGCCGGCGCTTGCGCCCCCGCCCACGAACGTCGACCAGGAGCCGCAGCCATCGACCACGGTGAACGGGACGATGGTGGCCTGGCCGGGCGTCACGCGCTCGACGGTGAAGTCAACAGCAGCAGCGCCGGGCGGCAGGCTCACGTTCTGGCCGCTGGCGACCGGCTGACCGTTGAGCGCCACCCTGACGTTCCGCAACGCACCAAACCGAAGCTCGTTGAGCGGATTCGCCTGGTTCGAGTTGAGCGCGCTGGTGGCGACGTGGACCAGCAGCTTGCCGTCGCTCACGCGCTGGCTGACCGTGACGGCCGGCCGCGGCGAGCAGGACGGCACCGCGCGGTTCTGGATCGTGCCCGTGGCGGATCCCTGCGAGATCACGGCGTTGGTCGGGGCCGAGAGTGTCAACGTGAGCGTCGACGGGCTGACGGTCCCCTCGGTGGTGTTGCTGCTGGAGACGCCGACCGTCACGTCGGAGGACGGCACGAGGGCCAGTCGCACGGTGAACGTGGCTGTGCTGCCGCCCTCGGTCGTCACCAGGCCCGACGTCGGCGACACCGTGATGGCGGGTGCGGTCAGGCTGGTGCAGGCCGAGAACTCGGAGGTCGTACCGAGGTCGTGTCCGAGGTGGTGGCCGTGAGCACCTGCCCGGCCGTGACGGCCAGCAGGGTGATCAGCGCGAACGTGGCGTTGCCGCTGCCGTTCGTCGTGACGCTGGTCGAGCCGAGGTAGGTCTGGCCCTCGCCGTAGCCGCTGGGGTCGCAGCTATCGTTGGCGTAGACGTCGATCCCAGAGGTCGCGCGCTGTCGGCCTCGGCGAGCACGCCCGCGACGGGGTTCCGCCATGCATGGCCCGAGCGCATCGCCTGTCGTGCTCCGCGCCCGATGCCTTGCCGACCCGTCGGCACCCGCCTGACGGAGCCGCTGCCCGAACGGCGCCGCAGAGCCGGCCAGGGCCGGGGAGTGGCACCGAATGGACAACCGTCAGGAGCGGTGGCTTCCACCCACTGCAACGTGCGCCGGTGCGTTCAAGGGACGCGAGCGAGCGCGCACGACGTCGTCGTCATCGACACGCTCGACACCCGCCGTCGCCTGCCCGGAGACGGAGCTGTATCGCCCACCTCAGCTTGACGGGCACCGAAGTACGGGGCGTACCCCCAGGGCGTACCCCCAATGCCGTTCAGTCTGTCACGCGTCGCGCCGCCGTACGACGAGCGTCAGCGAGTGGACCCGCATAGTGCAGGTCCGACTCGCTGACGCTCGCGGTCCGGATGGCGTCCTACCTGAACGGCATTGGGGCCTGTCTCCCCAGGGCGATTGCATGTTGATGTCGTCGTGCCGCCGCGTCGGGGCTTGAAAGCCCCGCCTACACGCCTGCAGTCGCTGCGCGACGCTCCAGTCGCACCAGTGCCTGCCCGTGCCCGACGGCCGTCGCGCAGCGACTGAATGACTGTAGGCGGGGACTTCAGTCCCCGACCGCCCGTTCCATGATGCTTCGGATACACCAATGAACATGCAATCGCCCTGCCTGTCTCCCACCCGCGCCCAGAGCGAACGGGCGGGGGACAAGCCCCGTGCCAGGACCAGGACTTCTGGAGAACGTCTCTTAGTTGGCGCGGTGCCGCTTCACCACCGCTTCATCCAGCACCAGACCCAGCCCCGGCCCCGACGGCGGCGTGATGTACCCGTTCCTCACGACGATGGGCTCCTCGAAAATCTCCCGGTGGAGCGGGCCGTCGTTGAACTCCTGCAGCATGAAATTCGCGGAACAGGTGTCCAGTTGGACCGCCGCCGCCGCCGCGATCGGCCCGACGTACATGTGTGGCGCGATCAGCGCATGATGTGACTCGGCGATGGCGGCGATCTTCTTCGCCTCAAGGATGCCGCCGCACTGGCCGACGTCCACCTGGACGATCCCGAACGCCTTCTTCTCCAGTGCGTTGGCGAACTCGTACTTGGTGGCGAGGCGCTCGCCGGAGGCAATCGGGATACTCGTCTGGGCGGCCACGCGCGCCATCTCCTCGACCATCTCGGGAGGGACCGGCTCCTCGAACCAGATCGGGTAGAACTCCTCGAAGATCTTGGCGACCCGGATCGCGCCGGCCGTGCTGAACTGGCTGTGTGTCCCGATCCCGATCTCGAGGTCGTCGCCGACGGCATCGCGGACAGCCTGGAAGATCTTCGCGGCGTGCTTCAGATCCTTCAGCGGCCAGTCGCGCGGGTAGGGGAACGTCGGGCGGAACGGATCGGTCTTGCATGCGGACCAGCCCTCGGAAACGAGCTGCTGGGCGATCTCGCCGGCCCTCTCAGGCTGTTCCCAGACCCCTTCGGCCGGCATGTAGGCATAGGCGCGCAGCCTCTCGTGGAACCGGCCGCCGAGCAGGTTGTAGATCGGCTGATTGGTCGCCTTCCCGATGATGTCCCAGAGCGCGATCTCGATGGCCGACATCGCGGGCGTGCGGCTCATGCCAGGGTGGCGGTAGTCGTGGGGCGTCGAGAACATCCGTTGCCAGATCAACTCGACGTTGAACGGGTTCTCACCCTTGACGTACTGCTCGAACAGCTCGTTGAGCAGCGCGATCTGCGACCCGAGATCGATGACGCCGCCGGTGACCCGCTCACCCAGCCCGACGATGCCCTCGTCCGTGCTCAGCTTGATGAACAGCCACTTCCTGCCGCCCCGGTAGGGCGGTACATTGTCGATGAGGATGGTCTCGAGACCGGTAACTTTCATGTCTCCTCCAGTGGAGGGCCGAGAGCGGAGCGCGCCGGCGGCTGGCCGACAGCAACGGCTCCCAGGCTCGGGTTCAACGGCTAGCCCTTGAGGCCAGACAGCACGATGCCCTTCACGAAGTACCGCTGCGCCGCGAAGAACAGGATCACGCACGGCACGATCATGATGATGGTGCCCGCCATCAACAGATGCTCCTTCGGCTCACCGGCGTCCAGTGGGGCCGTCTGGAAGTAGCGAAGCCCGAGCGAGATGGTGAACTTCTCCGGCGAGTTCAGGAAGATCAGCGGCTCGATGAAGGCGTTCCAGTGGAACAGCGCCGCGAAGATCGCCACCGTCGTGATCGCCGGGCGACAGAGCGGCACCAGAATCTCCCAGAGGACTTGCAGGGAGTTGGCCCCGTCGATCTTGGCCGCCTCGTCATAGTCTCGCGGGATCGTCATGAAGAACTGGCGCAGCAGGAAGATGAAGAACGGCCCGCCGCCCAGCCAGTGTGGCACGATCAGCGGCGTCAGCGTGTCGAGCCAGCCCAGCGTCCTGAACAGCAGGAAGCTCGGGACGATGGTCACCTCCCACGGCACCATCAGGGTGGACATGACCAGCATGAACAGGGCGTTCTTCCAGGGGAAGCGAAAGCGCGCGAAGCCGTACGCCACCAGCGTCGCCGTGACCGTCTGTCCGAGCGTCGCGAGGCCGGTCACCAGAATCGAGTTGATGTAGAAGCTGAGGAACGGCACCCGGCTCCAGGCGTTCGGGTAGTTCTCCCAGTGCAACTGCTTCGGGAGGAAGGTCGGCGGAAAGGTGGCGATCTCGCTGGCATCCTTCAACGAGGAGATCACGGTCCAGACAAACGGCCCCATGAAGAAGACCGAGAGAATCGCCACGCTGACGTAGAAGATGACGGCGTTCCGGATCTTGCCGAGGCTCCGCGCACGGCGGTTGGCCGAGGCCGTGGGCAGCGCGACAGCACTACTGGTCATCGTTCGCCCCCTCGTTGGCCTCGCCACCGGCGTAGAAGACCCAGCGGTTCGAGAGCTTGAACTGGATCGCCGTGAGCACCAGCACGATCAGAAAGAAGACCCAGGCCATCGCGGCGGCGTACCCCATCCGCGAGAACTCGAAGGCGTTCTTGAAGAGGTGGTAGACGTAGAAGTACGTCGCGTAGTTGGGGCCGCCGTTCGTGGCGATATACGCCAGCGAGAAGACGGACAGCGAGCCGATGATCGTCAGCACCACGTTGAAGAACATCGTCGGGGAGATCAGCGGCAGGGTGATGTGCCAGAACTTGCGGAGCGCGCCGGCCCCGTCGATCTCCGCCGCTTCGTACATCTCCTGGGGCACGCTCTGAAGCGCGGCCAGGAAGATAATCATCCGGCTGCCCCCGATGGCGCCCCAGAGGCTGATGATGGTCACCGAGGGGATGGCCCAGCTGCCGGACTGGAGCCAGGCTGGCCCTTCGATTCCGACCAGGCTGAGCAGGTAGTTGAGGACGCCGATGGTCGGTTGGAAGATCCAGACCCACAGAAGCGCCGACGCGATGATCGGCGTGATGGAGGGCAGGAAGAAGAACGTCCGAAAGGTGGTGGTGCCCGGGTAGCTCTTGCTCAGCAGCAACGCCGCGCCCAGCGACCCAGCCACGCCGAGCGTGACGTTCAGCAGCGCGAAGAACAGGGTTCGCTGGAGCGAGGTCCAGAACTGGGCATCCTGGAAGAACGCCTCCTGGTAGTTCTCCAGTCCGATCCAGGTCGGCGCGGTGATGATGTTGTACTTCGTGAAGCTGAGGTAGAACGACGCGATCATCGGGTAGGCCGTGAAGACGAGGAAGCCCAGCAGGAACGGTGAGATGTAGAGCAGGCCTTCCATCGCCTCGCGGCGGGCAAACCTCGATGTTCCAGGCCGCGGCGCGGACCGCGCGACAGTCGCCATACGTGCCTCCAACGGCGAGCGCCCGGTTGGCCGATCAGGCCCGCTGGCGCGCCAGAAACTCCTCGTTCAACTCAAAGCCGATGCCGAGGCGGTCCGGAGTCACCGGGCAGCCGTCCCTCGGTTCAAGCGGTGGGAGGAGGAACTGACAGGTCGACCGCTCGACCGCCATGCATCAGGAGTGGTGGGCCGTGCTGTGTGGTAGCCCGTGCTGTGTGGTGGGTCTCAGGATACGACGGGCGCGGCCCCGCTCCCGCGCGGGAGCGGGGCCATAGTTGACGTCGAGGGGGGCGCCGCTACGGCTTCGGCTTGTCCAGAACCTGCTGGATCTGCGTGTTCAGGTCGTCGAAGAACTTCTGCTCGAACTTCTCATCGCCGTTGAACAGGCCGCTCAGCTTCTGCTTGATCAGAGTGTCGATCTCGCCGCCCCGGAAGTTGGCCGGGATGAAGAGCGGCCCGGCCTCCTCGGCCTGCTTGATCCAGACCTGGTGGAGCGGGTTCGCCAGCAGCCGTGGGTCGTTGAAGGAGTCAGGGCGCGCCCCACAGGTGCCGGACGCGCCGCCGCGCCCCTCCCCGAGCCGGATACCCGTCTCCTTGTCGCAGAGGATCTTCGTGAGCTCCCAACTCTCCTTCTGGAACTTGGTCGCCTTGTTCATCATGATGAAGTCCACGCCAGCCATCGAACCGCGGCTCTTGCCTGGCCCGATGGGCAGCATCGTGTCCTTGACCTCGAACTTGTCCTTGACGCGGGTGGGCAGGCTCTTGGCCGACGAGCCGGCCTGGTACATCGCGCCGGTGCCGGCCACGAACATCGCGTCCTGCGGGTTGGCCGGGTCACCGCCCAGCTCCTGAACCCTCGGAGCGGCCTTGTGGGTGAACACAAGGTCGTAGATCCACTTGATGCCGGCGATGGCCTCAGGCGTGTTGACGGTCGCCTTCTTGCCTTCCTTGTCGGTAACGTCGCCGCCGAAGGCGCGGGTCGAGACGACCATCGTCTCGTAGCCGCCCTGGGCCGTGCCGATCTGGAGCGGCAGCAGCCCGAAGCGGGTCGTCTTGCCGCCCTCGACCCTGGTCATCTTCTTGGCGATCTCGACAAGCTCTTCGTACTTCGTCTCCAGCGTGGGCGGGGTGACCTTCTCCTCGGCGAAGGCGGTCGCGTTGTAGTAGAGCCCGATGGAGAACGGCTGGAGCTTGAACGGAATCCCAGCCAGCTTGTTCTCGAAGACTTTGGCCGCCTGGATCGAGACGGGGTAGTACTGGTTCAGGTCGAAGTTCTCGGCCTTGACGATGTCGTCCAGCGGCAGCGCCACGCCGTTGGACATGAAGTACGCGCCCCACCCCTGGTGCGCGATCGACCAGAACACATCGCCGAGCTGACCGCCGGCCGTCAGGGTCTGGAGCTTCGTGAAGTACTCGGCGGCTGGGAAGCTCTCGATCTTGGTCTTGATGCCGGTCTTCTGCTCCAGTTCCGGCAGCCGGTCCGAGAGCGTGTCGGCCTCGTTTCCGGTGCGGACGTGCAGCCGGATCTCGGCGCTCGACTTGGTGACCGCCTGTGCCGGCGCGGCAGCAGCCGTTGTCGGCTGGGCGGCGGCGGCCGGAGCGGCTGGCTTGCTCTCGGCCGGTTTCGCGGCCTCGGCCGGCTTGCTCGCCTCGGCCGGCTTGGCCGGCGCCGCCGTCGGAGCGGCAGCCGGTGCGCCGCCACATGCGGCCAGGAACGGCGCAATCGCCACCCCGAGCGATGCCACGCTCAGGCTCCGCATCACCGCGCGCCTGCTCAAACGCCGGGGCTGTCCATCGGCGAATGACATCATCGTCCCCCCTGTTGACCGTCGTCCTGCTGACATCGCCAGCGCTGGCGATGTCAGATGCTCGGTTCGGCTGCGCGTCCAGCCACCGGCCCGTCTCGAAGGCACGAATGCGCCTGGACCCGGGCGGCGACATTCTAGCAGGCGGCTCTCACGTCCGTGAGCCGAGGGTGAGGGTCAGGGAATCGTCAGGCGCAGAACAGGCCGGCGCCGGCAACGCCGCCCCGCGCTTCAAGATGAAACGTTTTTGATCTTCTCTTCTTTCTGTAGAACTCTTATTCTTGACTCCATCAAAAGTATGGCGTACACTACGGGCATGGAACAACGCTCGCTCGACCCGGCCGCGGTGCTGCGCCGTGCTGGCCTGCGCGTCACCGCCCCCCGTCTGGCCGTCATGCGTGTGCTCGCGGCCAGCGCTCCCCATGTCAGCGCGGACGACGTCGTCACTGCTGTGCGGGACACCCTGGGCGACAGCTCAGCCCAGACGGTCTACAACGTGCTACGCACGTTCGCAGAGGCCGGCCTGGTCCGCCGCATCGAGCCGGCCGGCCGGCCCGGCCTCTACGAGCTGCGGGTGGGAGACAACCACCACCACATCGTCTGCCGGTTCTGCGGCGCTGTCGCCGACGTGGCCTGTGCCGTTGGCGAGGCGCCCTGCCTGATCGCGTCCGATACCTCCGGCTTCGAGATCGACGAGGCCGAGGTCATCTTCTGGGGCCGATGCCCCGACTGTGCGGCTGCACAGTCCCGCTCGTCTGACGAGCCTTCGTAAGCGCCCGGCGTTGGGCACACGCAGCAATGGAGCGACACAGCGTGACACGACGATCGACCGAAGACGACACCACCGCTGCACCAGCACCCATCCGACAGAATGGGAGACGACTGACATGCCTGCGACAGACCTGACCAGCCTCAAGGAATCGACGACCAGCGCCAGCGAGAGCGAGAACCCCGTCATCCCCGCGCCCACGCCCAAGGGGACGCGGCCCCGGACGAATCGCGACTGGTGGCCGAACCAGATCGACCTCTCCGTGCTGCACGGCCACTCGTCGTTGTCCAACCCCCTCGACGCGGACTTTGACTACGCCGAGGCGTTCAAGACCCTCGATCTCGAAGCCCTGAAGCGCGATCTCATCAAGGTCATGACGACGTCTCAGGACTGGTGGCCAGCCGACTATGGCCACTACGGCCCCCTCTTCGTCCGGATGTCCTGGCACGCGGCCGGCACCTACCGCATCGCCGATGGCCGTGGCGGCGGCGGCAGCGGCATGCAGCGCTTCGCGCCGCTCAACAGCTGGCCCGACAACGCCAACCTCGACAAGGCGCGCCGTCTCCTCTGGCCGATCAAGCAGAAGTACGGCCAGAAGATCTCCTGGGCCGACCTGCTGGTCTACGCCGGGAACGTCGCGATGGAGTCGATGGGCTTCAAGACGTTCGGGTTCGGGTTCGGGCGGCCCGATGTCTGGGAGCCAGAAGAGATCTTCTGGGGGCCAGAAGACGCCTGGCTGGGCGACGAGCGCTACTCCGGCAAGCGGGACCTGCACGGCTCGCTCGGCGCGGTCCAGATGGGGCTGATTTATGTCAATCCCGAAGGCCCGGCCGGCAATCCCGACCCGGTCGCAGCCGCCCACGACATCCGCGAGACGTTCCGCCGCATGGCGATGAACGACGAGGAGACGGCGGCGCTGATCGTCGGCGGCCACACCTTCGGCAAGGTGCACGGGGCCGGCCCTGCCGACAAGGTCGGGCCGGAGCCCGAGGCCGCCGGACTTGAGGAGCAGGGCCTCGGCTGGAGGAACGGGCACGGCACCGGCAAGGGCGGCGACACCGTCACCAGCGGCCTCGAGGGCGCCTGGACGAACAACCCGATTCAGTGGGACAACGGCTTCCTGGAGAACCTGTACAAGTACGACTGGGAGCTGACGACCAGCCCGGCCGGCGCGAAGCAGTGGACGCCGACGAACCCCGAGGCCGAGGACACCGTGCCCGACGCGCACGATTCGTCCAGGCGCCACCGGCCGATGATGCTGACCACCGACCTGTCGATGCGGTTGGACCCGGCCTACGCCGCCATCACCAGGCGGTTCCTGGAGCATCCGGATCAGCTCGCGGATGCGTTCGGCAAGGCCTGGTACAAGCTCCTGCACCGCGACATGGGTCCGCTCTCCCGCTACCTCGGGCCGTGGGTTGCCGAGCCGCAGCCCTGGCAGGATCCGGTGCCGGCCGTCGATCACGACCTGATCGACGCCGAGGACATCGCGACGCTCAAGGGCAAGCTGCTCGGCTCGGGGCTGACGGGCTCGCAGCTGGTGTCCACGGCCTGGGCGGCGGCCTCCTCTTTCCGGGGCAGCGACAAGCGTGGCGGCGCGAACGGCGCACGGCTGCGGCTCGCCCCCCAGCGGAGCTGGGCGGTCAACGATCCGGCGCGGTTGGCGACGGTTCTGCCCATCCTGGAGCGGATTCAGCAGGAGTTCAACGCCGCACAGACCGGCAGCAAGCGGGTCTCGCTGGCCGACCTGATCGTGCTGGGCGGGTGCGCGGCCGTCGAGCAGGCGGCGCAGGCGGCCGGCTTCACGGTCAGCGTGCCGTTCGCACCGGGCCGCACGGACGCCTCGCAGGAGCAGACGGACGTGGAGTCGTTCGCCGTCCTCGAGCTGGCGGCGGACGGGTTCCGCAACTACCTGCGCGCTGGCCTCAAGCTGCAGCCGGAGACGCTGCTCGTCGAGCGAGCCTACATGCTGACGCTGACGGCTCCCCAGATGACGGCGCTTCTGGGCGGCCTGCGGGTGCTCGACGTCAACGCCGGCCGGTCTCAGCACGGCGTCTTCACGAGCCGTCCAGGGACGCTCTCGAACGACTTCTTCGTGAACCTGCTCGACATGGGCACCGCGTGGCGGCCATCGGCGTCGGCTGAGCACGTCTACGAAGGACGCGATCGCGCAACCGGCGCGGTCAAGTGGACCGCGACGGGCGTCGACCTGGTGTTCGGCGCGAACTCGCAGCTACGGGCGCTGGCCGAAGTCTACGCCAGCGCGGATGGCAAGGAGAAGCTCGTTCGGGACTTCGTGGCCGCCTGGGACAAGGTCATGAACCTGGACCGCTACGACCTGAGGTAGGGGCAGGCTGTTGCGCGCGCCTGCATCGCACGGGTCGCTGCCCCGCCCACGGATCATGGCCGTGGACGGGGCAGCGACCCCTTTGTCGTGCCGGCGCGCCGTGTTGCAGGCCGCCAGCGGACGGTGCCGCCTCAGGACCGAGCGACGGCATCCTGCTGTGCGAGCACCTGTTCCAGGCCGACAGCGCGCTGGCCCGGGAGGCCGTCGGAGAGATCGCAGACGACCTGCCGACCGCCCGTTGTCGGCTGGTACTGGCCGGGATGTCGGCGCCGCTGGACGGCCTCGGGCTGGCGGGCACGGAGCAGCTCGCCGTGCTCCAGGCGACGCGCCCGCGGCGTCAGTCCTTGCCGAACTTCTCCGCTGCCGTGGGCAACACGATGCTGGCAGAATGCCAGCGTCCGCGGGCATCATCGCTCCGCGCCGTTCGTCGCGGACTGCCACCAAAAGCGCCGTCCCAAGATCGGTGCACCGCACGTTCCCTAGTCTGTCAAACCACCGCACGCTTTCGTGGACAGCGCTGTCGGGCGCTTTTCGATCACTTGAAGTGGCGGGCTACGCTGCATGCACTCGTTCTCGCACACTGACGATCCGACGAGGCTGGCTCGGCTTCGTGCACTCGACCTCCTCGACTCCCAGCCGGACGAGCGCTTTGACCGGCTGACGAGGCTGACCACCCGCTTTCTGAGCGCGCCCGTCGCGCTCATCACGCTGGTGGACGACACGCGGCAGTTCTTCCTGAGCGAGGTCGGGCTGCCGGAGCCCTGGGCGAGCCGGCGCGAGACCCCGCTCACGCACTCCTTCTGCCAGATCGTGGTGCGGACACGCCGGCCAATGGTCGTCGAGGACGCGCGGCACGACTATCGCGTGGTCACCAACCGCGCGATCCCTGACCTCGGCATCGTCGCCTACGCGGGCATCCCGCTGACGCTGGCGAGCGGCGACACCATCGGGGCGATGTGCGCCATCGATCGTCAGCCGCGCGCGTGGTCCGATGACGACCTCGAGGTGCTGACCGACCTTGCTGAAACGGTTATGTCAGAGATCCAGCTGCGCGAGGCGGTGTCCGAGGCTCGCAAGCTGGCCGTGGTGACGGCCCGAACGAACAATGGCGTCGCCGTCATGGATCCCCGTGGCACCATCGAGTGGGTCAACGAGGGATTCGTTCGGATGACCGGCTACCGTTCGCAGGAGGCCGTCGGACAACGGGTCAGTCAGCTGCTTTCCGGGCCGGACACAAACCTCGAAGTCGCCAGGCGGTTGACGACCGCGATGCGCTGCGGCGCGTGCCTGAGTGTCGAGTTGCTGAACTATCGCAAGGACGGCACGAGCTACTGGGCAGATATCGACTTGCTTCCCATCTACGGCGACGACGGGCAGCTTGTCCAGTACACCTCCGTGCAGACCGACATCACCGAGCGCAAGCAAGCTGAGCACGAGGCCCGCGCGAGCCGCGACTTCCTCCGGTCGGTGATCGACACCGTCGCCGACCCGATCTTCGTGAAGGATGAGCACCACCGCTGGGTGCTCGGCAACCGGGCGTTCTGGCAGTTCATCGACGCCGACGAGTCCTCACACCTCGGCAAGACCGACTACGAGATCGTGCCGAAGGAGGAGGCCGATATCTCCTGGGAGCAGGATGAACTCGCGCTCGCCAGCTCGGTCCCGATCGAGAACGAGGAGCAGTTCACCGGCTCGGATGGGACGGTCCGCACCCTGCTGACCAAGAAGTCGTCATTCGTCGGCGCCAACGGGCAGCGACTCCTGGCCGCCACCAGCCGCGACATCACAGATCGCGCACGCGACGCTGCACAGCTCGCCGAGACGAATGCCGCCCTGCGCGAGGCCGTGATCCGCGCTGAGGCAGCAGACCGTGCCAAGACCGACTTCCTGGCCATGATGTCGCACGAGATCCGCACCCCGATGAACGGCGTGCTCGGCATGAGCCAGTTGCTGCTGGGCACCGATCTCGACCCCGGGCAGCGCGAGCTGGCGCGCACCATCCAGGTCAGCGGCGGCGCGCTGCTCCAGATCATCGACGACTTGCTGGACTTCTCGAAAGTCGAGGCCGGGCGCCTGAACCTCGAACAGTCGCCCTTTGACCCGCTGCACCTGCTTGACGACATCGTCGCGACCGGTTCACCGCAGGCGCTGGCGAAGGGGCTGGCCCTCACAACGCTGGCCTCGCACCAGCCCGGGCTGAAGCTGGTCGGCGATCCCGGCCGATTGCGCCAGGTGATCCTGAACCTGATGGGCAATGCCCTGAAGTTCACCGACCGGGGGGCGGTCTCGCTCACCCTGTCCGTCGAGCCGTCCGCCCAGCACACAGATCGTGAGCTGGTCCGCATCGATGTCTCGGACACCGGGCCGGGCATCGCCGCCGACGTGCTCCATCGGCTGTTCGAGCCGTTTGTCCAGGCCGATGCCTCGACGACTCGGCGCTTCGGCGGTACCGGGCTGGGGCTGGCGATCACCCGGCGGCTCGTCAGCCTGATGGGTGGCGAAGTCTCGGTCGAGACCGAGGTTGGCCGGGGCAGTACCTTCTCCATCGTCGTCACGCTGCCCGTGAACCGATCCGAGCAGCCGAGATTCTCGCCGCTGCGCGGAGTTCGGGCCGTCATCTCGACGCGGCAGGCCGAGACAGCCAGCGCGCTGGCCGCACAGCTTGAGGCGTGGGGCATGGGCGTGGAGACCTGCCCGACAGGCGTTCCAGAGCGTGCGCTCCTCGCCCCAACCAGCAGCCATCCACGAACGATGATCCTCATCGATGCAGACCGGCTGCCGCGGCTCGTCACGCAGGGCGGGGAAGGCGGAGCGCTGACGTGCCCGGTCATCGTGCTGTCGCCGCTCGGCCAGACGCCCCACAGCAACCGTCCGGCCAGCGACGGCATTCCCCTCACGCTGCCGGTCCAGCCGGGGCATCTGTATGATGCCGTGCGCGCCGCTGCCGCGTGCGCGCGGACGGGCGAGCTGCGGAAGACGCCGACGGGTGTCGCGCCGACGGTCGAGCAGACCACTCACACTGCACGCATCCTGGTCGCCGAGGACAACCCTATCGGGCAGAAGGTGATCCGCGCCATGCTGCGGCAGCTCGGCTACGAGTTCGACCTCGTCGCCGATGGTGAGGCGGTGGTCAAGTCAGCCCTGGCGCAAGAGTACGCCGCCGTCCTGATGGACTGTCACATGCCCGGCATCGACGGCTTCGAGGCCACGCGCCTGCTGCGCCAGCGGCTTGCCCGCCATCTGCCGATCATCGCGCTCACGGCCTCGGTGCTCGACACCGACCGCAAGCGCTGCAGCGAGGTCGGCATGGACGACTTCGTTGCCAAGCCGGTGGACCGCCTGACGCTCCAGTCTATCCTGCTGAAGTGGGCCAGGCCGACGTAGTCCCGGCCGTCGGTCGGCTTCGGGCGCTGCCCGCCGCCGGGCGAGCCGTCAGCGGGGCCGCTCCTTCTCAGGCGTCGCCTTTGCCCCAGACGCCGTCCGCGCCAGCGTCAGCATCCGCTCGAACTCCTGGGCGTACAGGCGCGCAAAGCCGGGGTCGTCCACGATCAGCAGGTTCTCGTCGTTCTCGCGGTCTGCGCCGTCGCTGAAGTTGAACGACCCCATCATCGTGGTACGGCCGTCGAGCACGAAGACCTTGTGGTGCATCACGTAGGGGTTGCCGTCCTGATACACCTGGAGGCCAGCCTGCTTCATGCTGCCGTACTCGCTGAATCGGGTCTCGGAGCCGGTCTTCTCGAAGACGCCGGCGACGGAAACGCCGGCCGTCGCCCGGGCCTTGACGGCCTGCCCGATGGCGTCGTGGGTGAACGAGAAGGCCAGAAACTGGATGGACTGGCTGGCCTGATTGACGCGGTCGGCGATCCGCTGGGCAACGCCATCTTCCGGCGCGAAGAGCACCTGGACGCGCATACCGCCCACCTGGACCGGCGGATGGACGCTGTTGCGGGGTCGCGCAGCGCCGAACTTGCGCTGCACGAACATGAACTCGAACTCTTGAGTGTAGAGGCGGGCAAGCTCGGGGGACGCCATGCGGATCGCGTTATTGTTGAGACGATAGGTGTCGCCCACGGTCAGATTCCAGGAGCCTGTCCAGATCTCCTGGCCGTCGCGCACGGCAAACTTGTCGTGCATGATGGCGTTACGCTCGTCCGGCACGATGGTCACGCCAGCGTCGCGGACGATCTTGAGCGCGTTCTGGGTCACCGGATCGCGAACGTCGTTGACGGTGTCGGAGTCGGTCACCATCCGCACGGCGACGCCACGCTGTCGCGCTCGGCGGATCGCCTGAGCCACATTCTCCAGGTCAAACTCGTAGGCCGCGATGTCGAGCGACGTGGTCGCCGCATCTACAAAGGCCACGAACTTCTCGTCGATGCCGCCGTGGCGCGTGGCTGGCCGGTCCGGGTAGATGGGCGTGGTGAAGTACACCTCGACCGGGCCATTCGGCCCGCCAGCCACTGGCGACGGCGCGGGCGATTGGCCGCCCTGTTGAGAAGGGGTCGAGCCGGGGATGCGCTCCCACAACAGCACGATGACGAGCACCAGCAGCAGCAGGAGGATGAGGGAGATCAGCCACCAGGGAACGCCACGCCGCGCGCGCCGGCGGCTGCTCACGCGGTCTCCTCACCGAGCGTCGGCGCGGTGTGGGCTTCCTGGGCAACTTGAAGCGCGTCGCGGATGGCGACCAGGCCGGCTTCGATGGTGGTATCGGCCTGCTCGTCGTCAAGGGCGGCCGTGGCAGCCGCCAGCGCGTCGGTCTGAGCGAGCGCCCAGTCCAGCAGCGGCTGGTACTCGTCGTCGGTCAGGTCGCCGCGCAGGCCCTCATCGTCGAGGATGCGGCCGGCCGCCCGCTCCTGCCGGCCAGGGACGGCGTCGGCAAAGGGTGGGGGGTCGGAAGAGACATCGGCCTCGGCCTCTGCAGGAACCTCAGCTTCAGGCGCCGAGTCGGCCTCACCCGCAGACTCGGGGTACACCTCGTCCGCCGACTGTGGAGTGACCTCGTCTGCTGGCTCCGGCTGCACCTCGTCTGATGACTGTCGAGTGACCTCCTCTGCCGGCTCGGAAGCGACCTCGCCCTCGTACTCGGGCTGCACGTCGTCCTCTGACGACGGCTGGCTGAGGTCGTCCGGCTGCTCGTCGTCGCCGAACAGCCGAGCCTGCAGCGCTCTCAGGAAGTCCATCGGCTGGCCACGCATTCGGACGACATGCTTGATGGTAGCCGTTCCGTCGATCTGCCGGGCGCCCTCCGTGTTGAAGCGCGGGTGAACGTCTCAGGCGTCTGGCTCGTCGGGGCCGCTCAGGGCTGTCACCGCCTTGACAACCGCCGACATGTCGCGCCGGCCGAAGCCCAGGTTCGAGGCCGATCCGTACAACTGCTCGGCAGCCGCCGCCATGATCGCCGGCGCCTGCACGCCCTTCGCCGCCGAGATCGCGAGTCCGAGATCCTTCCGCATGAGGTCAACCATGAAGCCCGGCTCGTAGTCCTGGTTCGCCGGTGTGACCGGGATCACGTCGCCAATCGGCAGGTTGACGTCGTGCGACCAGCAGCGCCCCGACGACTTGCTGATCACGTCGTACATCACCTTTGGATCGGCCCCCGCGCGGATGCCGATGTTGTACGCCTCGGCCACCACGGCCATGCTGACGCCGGCGATCAGGTTGTTGACCACCTTGACGACTTCGCCCATGCCGTTCTCGCCGCAGTGAATGACGTTCTTCCCCATCGCTTCGAGGATCGGCCTGACCTCCTCGAACACGCCTGCCGGACCGCCGACCATGATCGTCAGGGTGGCGTCCCGCGCGCCGACCGAGCCGCCGCTCACGGGCGCATCCAGCATCGTGAAGCCGGCCGCCGCGACCTTCTCCGCCACCGATTTGCTCACCAGCGGATCGATGGTGCTCATGTCCACCAGGACCGATCCCGGACGCATGCCCTCCAGCACACCGCCCGCCCCGAGCACGGCGGCCTCGACGTGCGGCGAGGACGGCAGCATCGTGACGATCACCTCACCGGCCGCCGCTGCCGCCTTTGCGCTGTCCACGATCTCCGCGCCGTATTCGCGCAGCTCGTCCAGCGGCGCGGGGTTGAGATCGTACGCCGTCACGGGGATGTGCCGCTTGAGCAGGTTGATCGCCATGAGCTTGCCCATGGTGCCGACGCCGACAAACCCGACGCGCTTCGCCATCTTGATACCCTCGACGAGTGTGGCGGGAATCGTACCCCTGGCAGCAGCGTGGCGCATAGGCGAGGGCAGCGTCTGGCCCGGAGTCTGATAGACTGCCTCCATTCTGCTCGCCGAGGCGCACGATGATCCGCCACGTCATCATGGTCAAGTTCAAGCCGGATGCCCCCGCGGGCGGCCTCCGGTTCCTCCACAACTTCTGGGAGGAGTCCCGGACACGCTACAGGGGGATGCTCGGGCTGACGTACGGTCCCGACGCTGGCCTGCGCGACGGCAACTGGACAACCCTGGCCGTCTTCGACTTCGCGGACGAGGCGTCGTTCCGGGCCTTCGACGCGGACGCCTACCACAACGAGGTCAGGGCGCAGTTGCCGGCCAACGGCGTGGAGCAGGCAGTCCGCTGCCAGATCCGCCTGTAGGCCGAGGGCGGCGACGTACCGCGATCGAGGGCGACGCGGCCGGCTAGATGTCCCGGCCGCCGTCGATCTCGAACGCGGTGCCCGTCACCATGTACGCCTCGTCCGAGGCCAGGTACAGCGCCGCGTTGGCGATGTCCGTCGGGGTGTTGAAGCGCCCCATCGGGATGGTGCCCAGGAAGCGGGCACGGGCCTCGGCCGGGTCGGCCTTGCCGAAGAAGTCGGGCAGCATCGGCGTGTCCGTGGCGACCGGGTTGATCGAGACCACCCGGATCTTGAACGGCGCAAGCTCGATAGCCACGGCCTTGGTCAGCCCGATCACCGCCGCCTTCGACGCCGCGTAGGAGCTCATCCCAGGGCGTGGCCGGATGCCAGCGGTGGACGCTGTGCTGAGGATCACGCCGCCGCCCTGCCGCTTCATCTGCGGGACGACGTACTTGATGCCGAGATGCACGCTGCGGACGTTGACGGCCATCATCCGGTCGAAGAAAGCGTCGTCAACCTCCTCAATCGGGGTGCCGCCCATCGGGATACCGGCATTGTTGTAGAGGATGTCCACCTTGCCCCAGGTCTCGACGGTCCGCGCGATCATCTGCTGCACGTCGTCGGGGCTGCTGACATCCGCCCGCACGAAGATCGCCTCACCGCCGGCCTCGTGGATCGCTTCCACGGTCTGCTCGCCGGCCGGCTCCGAGAGATCGACCACGGCGACCTTCGAGCCCTCCTTCGCGAACAGCTCGGAAGTGGCCCGCCCGATGCCCGAGCCGGCCCCGGTGATGATGGCGACCTTCCCCGCAAGGCGCATCAGCCGTTCCCGTCCTTGCGGACCACGAAGTTGCCGAGCACCAGCGTATCGAGACCGCTCGCGAAGAAGGTGTTCATCGCGTTGTCCGGCGTGGTGACGATCGGCTCGCCGCGCAGGTTGAACGAGGTGTTCATGATGACCGGCACGCCGGTCGCCTGCTCGAAGTTGGAGATCAGGGCGTGGTAACGGGGGTTCGTCTCGGCCAGGACCGTTTGCAGGCGGCCCGTCCCCAGGTGGCTGACGGCCGGGATCTTCGACTGCTTGTCCTCGGCCACCGGCATCACCGCCAGCATGAACTTCGCCAGCTCCTTCGGCCAGGAGGTCGGGTCGTCAGTGTGGTCGAAGTAGCCGTTCACCCGCTCCGAGAGGATGCTCGGCGCGAACGGGCGGAACGGCTCGCGGAACTTGATCTTGACGTTGACCACGTCCTTCATCTCTTCGCGGCGCGGATCGGCGATGATGCTGCGGTTGCCGAGGGCGCGTGGCCCCCACTCGAAGCGGCCCTGGTACCAGCCGAGCACGCGACCTGAGGCTAGCTCGCCGGCGCAGACCTCGGCCAGCTTGTCCTCGTTGCCGATGTACTCGTAGCTGACGCCGCGCGCTTCGAGCGCCGACTTGATCTCGCCGTCGTTGTACCCGCGGCCCCAGTACGCATGATCCATCACGAACGTGCGGGGCTTGCCCAGCAGCACGTGATGGGCGTAGAGGGCCGCGCCCAGCGCACCACCGGAGTCGCCGGCGGAGGGCTGGATATACAGCTCCTCGAAACCCGTCTCACGCAGCAGCCGGCCGTTGGCAACGCTGTTGTAGGCCACGCCACCGGCCATGCAGAGCCGCTTGGAGCCGGTTCGTTTGTGCAGGTAATTGGCGATGTTGATGATCGCCTCTTCGGTGGTCGTCTGCACGCTGGCGGCGATATCGGCGTAGTACTGGTTCTCCTCGATGGACGCCTTCGAGGCCCCGTCAGGGACGCCGGTCTCCAGCGTGTAGAACTCGGACTCGCGCTTGCGCGGCGTTCCAAACAGCGTCTCGAACTTCCGGCTGAACGTGTTCTCCATCGAGTGATGGAAGCTGAAGTAGTCCATGTCCAGCCAGAAGCTGCCGTCGTTCGCGAAGTCGATGACCTTGCGAACCTTGTCCTGGTGATTCGGGCGGCCGTAGGGGGCCATACCCATCACCTTGTACTCGCCGTCGTTGACCTCGAAGCCGAGCCACGCGGTGAACGCCGAGTAGTAGAGGCCGAGCGAGTGCGGGAACCGCGACTCCTGGAACAGCTCGATGCTGTTCGTGCCGCTGCCGTCCCAGGTCGCTTTGCCCATGCCGAGCGTGGCCGAGGTCCACTCGCCGACGCCGTCCACGGTCAGGACAGCCGACTCTTCGTAGGGCGAGCAGAAGAACGCGCTCGCGGCGTGGGACAGGTGGTGCTCCACGAACAACACCTTGTCCATCGGCACGGCCAGCTGCTTGCGGATGCGATCCTTGATCCAGAGCTTCTCGTTGAGCCAGGTGATCATCGCCTCGCGGAAGACGACGGTGGACTTCGGCCACGTCGCGAGGGCGGTGGTCAGGAGCCGCTCGAACTTCGGGAGCGGCTTCTCGTAGAAGACCACGTAGTCAAGGTCTTCCGGAGTGATGCCGGCTTCTTCCAGGCAGTAGGCCACGGCGAGAGTCGGGTAACCCGAATCGTGCTTCTTCCGGGAGAAGCGCTCCTCCTCAGCGGCGGCAATCAGGACACCGTCCTTGAGGAGGGCGGCTGCGGAATCGTGGTAGAAGCACGAGATTCCAAGGATGTACACGCGCGTACTGCCTCCGGCCGACGGCAGGAGCAGGGCGGGCTCTATGCCCGAGTCGCCCTGCCGGCCACGAGATCGCCCGGGACTCCCGAGCCCGATCAGAAAATGGTGTAGATGAACGGGCCGAGCGGCGTGGCCGAGGCCAGCGCGATCAGCGCGCCGATGACCAGCAGGCCGACCACGATCGGAAGCAGGAACCAGCCACGTCGATCCTGAACCAGGAAGTGGAGCAGCTCGCCGATCGTCCGAAAGATGCCCAAGGTCATGCCCCCGCGTCCAAGCGTGACTTGGCGCGGCCCAAGTATACAAAAGCCCTTGCAGGGGCGCACAAACAGCCGCCCCACGCGCAAGCGACCTTAACCTGATTCACACAATGGCCCGCACCCGTCAGGGGCGGAGGACCGTCACGGTCAGCCGGTCGGGGTCCATGTGGGTCCGCGCCACCCGCTGGATGTCCCCGCTAGTGACGGCGTCCACGGCGGCGAGATACGCCGACAACGGTTCGTAGGTGCCGAGCGCCTCGCCATCGCTCAGCTCCTCGGCCAGATCGACGCTCCGCTCTCGATTCAGGAGCAGGCGGCCACGGATGTACGCCTTGGCCTCGGCCAGCTCGTCGGCCTCCACGGGCTGCTCGCGGAGCGCCCGCAGCTCGGCCTTGATCGTCTCCATCACGCGGTCCACGTTCGATGGCCGCGCGCCGGCCGAGACGCCCCACACGCCCACATCCGTCAGGGCCAGGTAGAACGGGTAGGCCGACGAGGCAATCGCCTGGGTGTCCACCAGCTCGCGTTCGAGGCGGCGGCCGGACTCCCCGAGGATAGCGTCGAGCACGTCGAAGACGTACCGGTCCTTGCTGTCGTAGCCGACCGTCGGCCCGCCCATGATGATGCGGGCCTGCTGGCCGGGCGCCTGGTCGACCAGCATCCTCGGCTCGGCGGGCGGCACCGCTGCGACGTTCTTCGGCGGCACGGCGCCGGTGCGGAGATCGGCGAACGCCGTCGCCAGCTTCGCGAACACCTCGTCATGCTTCACGTTGCCGACGACCGCCACGACCATGTTGCCGGCCACGAAATAGGTGTCGCGGAAGCCGACCAGCACCTCGCGGGTGGACGAGTTGATCGTCTGGCGGTTGCCGATGGGGAGGTTTCGGGCCGGGTGATCGCCGAAGACCTCCACCAGGAAGATGTCATACGCCTTGCTGGTGGGGCTGTTGTTCCGGCCGTTCAGCTCTTCGAGGACGACGCGCCGCTCTTTGTCGATCTTCTCGGCGGCGAACAGCGAGTGGGCCATCTGGTCGGCTATCACGTCCAGGCCAAGCTCGAAGTCCTCGGTGGCGGTCACCACCTGGAAGTTGATCGACTCCCAGCCGGTCCAGGCGTTGGTCCAGCCGCCGCGCGCCTCCAGCTCGCGGTCGAGGTCGGCGGCGTCCGGCCGGCGCGGCGTGCCCTGGAAGAACATGTGCTCCATGAAGTGGGCCGCGCCGACCGTCTCGCGGCGCTCGTCGCGCGAGCCGCCACGAATCCCGACGCTGATCGCCGTGACCTCGCTCTCTGGACGCTCGCGCACGACGGCACGCAGGCCGTTCGGCAGCACGGTTCGGTAGACGTCTGGCTCGTCGGCCGCGCGCACAGCGGCGTTCACAGTGCCTCCTACCGCCACGCCGAGCGCGAGGCCGGCCAGCACAGCAGTACACAGGATGGTGGTCAGGCGGGCGGCCCCGAGGATACGAATCATGGGAGCACCTCGCCGCTGTCCAGCATGGCGGCATCGGTCGGGCCGCCGGCGTCGGGCGGGCCGCCGGCGTCGGTCGGACCAGCCGGGCGCGTCATGACGACGACGAGCCGCTCGGGATCGAGATATGTTCGGGCCACACGCTGCACGTCGGCCGCCGTCACGGCGCGAATCGCCTGGGCCTGCAGCTCACGCGAGGGGATCCCGAACATGGTGTCACGCGCGGTGTAGAGCGCTTCGTTGGCGCTCGTCTCCATCGCGATGGTCCGCGAGCCGATCTCGCCGCCGATGGCGTTCTGCAGCTCGGTCGGGCTGATCGGCTCCTCGCGCACGCGCTTCAGCTCGGCCTTGACGAGGTCGAGCACGGCATCCGCCGAGCCGGGCCGCGTGCCGGCGTAGACGTAGAACAGGCCCCCGTCAACGTACTGGGTGACGGCTGAGTAGGTGCTGTACGCCAGCCCGCGCCGGTCCCGAATCTCGGTGAAGAGCCGGCCGCTGGACCGTCCGAGGACGGCGTTGAGCACGCGCAGGGGCGCGCGATCCTCCGTCGCGACTCCGGGGATCTGCGCCCCGACGAAGATGTGTGACTGATCCGTCCCGAGCGGCAGGTCAACCGTCTGCGCGAGGACGACCTGGACATCGCCGTAATTGACGGCCGGCACCGGGCCGGCTGGCAGGTCCGCCAGCGCCGCGGCGAGGCGGGCGGTCACCTCGTCCGGGCTCATGCCGCTGACGACGGAGATCAGGACGTTCGGGCCGACCAGCCGCTCGCGCCAGTAGCCCTGCAGTTGCTCGACGGTCAGCTCTTCGACGGCCTCCGACGTGCCAGCCGGCAGGTGGCTCAGCGGGTGATCGCCGAAGATGGTCTGGAAAAAGGTGTCGGTCGCACGGTCCTCGGGCTCGTCCTCGTGCTCCTGCACCTGCTGGAGGATGACAGCGCGCTCACGCTCGAGATCGTCCGGGTCGAAGCGGGAGCGGAGCAGCACCTCGTGCAGCACGTCGAGCGCCAGATCGGCATCGTCCTGGCCGGCCGTCACGGCGACCTCGACGATCTCGCGGCCGGCCGAGACCGCGAGGTCGCCGCCACGGCTGGTCAGCGCCCGGCTGAGGGCGTCACGCGTCGGCCAGCGCTCGGTGCCGAGCACCAGGGCGCTTTCGAGAAACCTGGTGGCGCTGGCGGTCTGAGCCGTCTCGTAGCGTGCGCCGGCCCGCACGGCCACGTCGATGGCGAGCACCTGACTGCCGGTCCGCTGGCGGCTCACGACGGTGATCCCGTTGGGGAGCACCGAGCTGACTGCGGCGGTGGCCGCGCCGGCCTCTCGGGGCGACGGCCCTGCCGCGACAGCGGCAATCAGGGCGCAACTGGCTATCAGACGCATTGACCGCACCGGCTCCATCCTCTCACATCGCACTGATGATGACTGTGGACGGAGTATAGCGAGGCCGCCCACGTCACTCGTGGGCGGCCTCGCCGGGATGAGCGGGAGCGGCTGGACGACCGCCGCCGGCCAGACCGAGACCTAGCGTCGGCGCGAGGTGTCGTCGTTCAGGCGGTCGCGCCGATCGGCGTCACGGTCCCGACGCCGCTCGTCCGGGGTCTCGACGGCAGCATCACCAGCCATCGCGCCGGCCGTGCCGCCAATCGCCGCACCGGCGGCCAGCCCGACCGGGCCGCCAATGGCTGCGCCAGCGACGCCGCCGGCCGCGCCACCGGCGAGCGCACCGCCGGCCGTGGCCGCCGTGTTCTCACCTTCGGTGCCGGTGTCACGGTCGTAGTCGTTGAAGTTGGTCCGGCCGCGACCGTAGTCCCAGCCGCGCCGCACGTCGTTGCGATGGGTGTCGTAGTCGCCGGTTATGCCGCTGCGCGTCCACTCCTGGCGGAGCGTCGGCTCGGCGTTACGGTAGTCGGCACGCATGTCGCCGGTCCGCATGCGGCCATACGACTCGTAGCCGAAGCGGTGGGCCGGCTCGACGTCCTCCCACCTGCGGCTGGCGCCGTAGCGGTTCTCGTAGGATGTGCGGAAGCGCGGAGCGGTCTCGTTCCACGAGGAGTAGGCCGTCGACGTGCTCTCGGTATCACGCCCGCCATTCTCGCGCAGGATGTCGCGAGCCTCGTCGAACCGGCCGCGCGCCTGCACCGTCACGACGATGCCACCCCGCCTGAACTCGGTGTCGTAGTAGCGGGCCTCGTCCTCGGGGATGCCGGCCCCGGTCAGCGCACCGATGATGCCGCCAGTGGTCGCGCCGATGGCCGCGCCGCCGAGCGCTGCCGCAATCGGCCCGGCCGCGATGATCGGGCCGACGCCTGGGATCGCCAGCGCGCCGATTCCCACCAGCCAGCCGGCCACGCCGCCGAGCAGGCCGCCCGCAAGCGCGCCAGTTGCTGCACCGGTGGCTGCCTCGGTGCCGGTGTCGTCGGCCAGTCGGCCGGCGGTATCCCGGTCGCGAGCCAGGATGCTGATGTCGTCGGCCAGGAAGCCGGCGTCGCGAAGGGCGTTGATGGCGTCCTGCGCGTCGTCCCGCTCGTCGAAGACCGCAACGACGGTATCGCGTGTCTGCATTGTCGTTCCTCCCACGGATTGCCTCAGCCGAAGCTGGCGAGCAGCACCGCTGGCGCGTGTCCGCCGTCGAAGCGGGTAGGCAGGAACAGGGCCAACGAACGCGCGATGCGAGCCAGGATGCCGAATTGTCGCAAAGCTGTTCGGAGACTGATCGACGCTGTAACACAGCGTCCGGTGGGTCCGGCGGCGCCGATACGGCGGGCGAGTTTGAGATTCAGGGATCGATCAGGGGTGGCGTGGGGCTGGGAACGCTGGACTCCGCGCGCCGGCCCGTGCATCATCCCATTGGGAGATGCGTGCGCCGATGTCTGGGTACATCCTCGTGCTTGACGACGACGAGATCGTTCGAGACCTGCTCACCATCACGCTGACGAGTGCGGGCTACGCTGTCGAGGCGGTTCCGACGATGGATGAGGCGCTGACGCTGGCGGTCGAGCGCCCGCCCCGCGTGGTCGTGTTCGACCTGGGCTTGAACGGCGAGAGCGGCAGCGAGTTCGTGCAGGCGTACCGCGCGCTGCCCGACTCGTCAGCGTCGCTGGTGATCCTGAGCGGCGCGACGCGGATTGCGGAGCGGGCCGCCGAGCTTGCCGTCGAGCGGTTCCTGATCAAGCCGTACGACCTGGGTACGCTGCTGGCGCTTGTCGCCGACGCCTATCAGGCGTTGCCAGGGTAGCGAGAGGCTGGCGGAGGTGCATGGGAGTCGAACCCACCCCTGACCGCGCTGGCGGCCAGGCAACCGTTTTGAAGACGGCGAGACCCACCGGGACCCTTCCACCCCCAGAGCGAGCCGACCGACGGCCAGCCGCCGCGCACAGCATACCGTAAACACCGGCCGGCCTCCCCGCCGCCGGCGCGCTGGTCCGGACTGTGCAACCGGCGGCCTGTGCCGAACGTATCTTCTGCAAAGCACCCCGGTGCATCGCCGAGGAGGAACCAGCCCTGTCTGTCTACGTCGGAGCCTGTATCCTGACCCTCCACCTGCCCGCCAGCCACTCACTCAAGGACAAGCGGCAGGTGGTGCGCTCGCTGTCCGACCGCCTGCGTCGGCAGTTCAACGTGGCCGTCGCCGAGGTCGAGGAGCAGGATGCCTGGCAGACCGCCGTACTGGGCCTCGCCGTCATCAGCAACGAAGCTGGCCATGCCTCTCGACAGGTGGAGCGCATCCTGGAGGCCATCGAAGAGACCCGTCTCGACGCCGAGCTGGTCGACCGGCAGATCGACGTGATGTCGCTGTGACGTGATACGCCTGTGATATCGGCGCAGCAGAGCGATATTGCTGCGCCGAACAGAAGACTGTGACAATGGCATATGGGGGTGTCCGCCCCCGCAGCCTGGGAACCACGGCCATGAGCCTCTCTTCGGAAGGGACGTCGGATTCGGCGGCCTTCGAGCAGCTGGTCGAGGAGTACGGGGACCGCGTCTACGGGATCGCGCTCCGTATCACCGGCTCGCCCGCCGACGCCGAGGATGCCATGCAGGACGCCTTCCTGCAGGCGTTCCGAAGCTGGCCCTCCTTTCGAGGCGAGTCTTCCCCGACGACATGGCTCTACCGCATCGCCGTGAACGCCGCGCTGATGCGGGTCCGCTCGCGCCGCCCTGTTGAGCCGCTCGACGACGTGCTCGAGACCGACGAGATCGTTGAGTGGTCGGCGGATGCCCTGCAGGCGGTTCTGCGCGGCGAGTTGAACGAGCAGATCGGCGCGGGCATCGCCCGGCTGCCCGACGAGATGCGGGTGGTGCTGATCCTCCGCGACATCGAGAGCCTTTCGACGGCCGAGACCGCCGCGACGCTGGACATCACCGAAGCAGCCGTCAAATCCCGTCTCCACCGCGCCCGCACGATCCTCCGGGCCTACCTCGGCGGACTGCTCGCCAGCGACCGCTGACGGCAGAATCGCTCGTCTGGCGGCCGAACGGGCGCGGCCTGCCTGAATCCTTTTCGGCCAGCCTGCATCTAACTCTCCAAACGCGGGCACCTCGCGAGTGCGGCAGGAGAGGGTTCAGATGCTCAACCTCGTTTCACGGCTGGAAGCATTCAGAGCGGAAGAGCAGCAACTTGCCTGGCGCGGCAGCTTCAAGGAGTACTTCGACCTTGTCGTTGCCGACCCGAAGATCGCCCGGCTCTCACACGCCCGCCTCTACGACATGCTCATGTCCAGGGGCGTCGCGACGCTGCCAAACGGTGAGAAGCAGCACGCCTTCTTCGCCGACGAGCTGTACGGCATCGAGCGGCCGTTGCAGCACCTTGTGGACTACTTCGCGTCGGCGGCGCGCCGCCTGGAGGTCCGCAAGCGCATCCTCCTCCTGATGGGACCAGTCGGCGGTGGCAAGTCCACCATCGTCACGATGCTCAAGCGGGGGCTTGAGGAGTACACCCGCCAGGAGGGCGCTGTCTACGCCATCGCCGGCTGCCCGATGCATGAGGAGCCGTTGCACCTGCTGCCGGACAGCATCCGCAAGGAAATCTGGGACGAGTACGGCATCTACATCGAGGGCGATCTCTGCCCGCGCTGCCGGGTGGCCGTGGACGAGCAGTACGGCGGCCGGATCGAGGATGTCGAGGTCTGTCGAGTCGCCTTCTCAGAGAAGAAGCGGGTCGGCATCGGCACGTTCGCGCCGTCCGACCCGAAGTCGCAGGATATCAGCGAGCTGACCGGGTCCATCGACCTTGCCACCATCGGCGACTACGGCGTCGAGAGCGATCCACGAGCCTACCGATTCGACGGCGAACTCAACGTTGCGAATCGCGGCCTCATGGAATTCGTAGAAATGCTCAAGTGCGACGAGAAGTTCCTCTACAACCTGCTGACGTTGTCGCAGGAGCAGAACATCAAGACCGGCCGCTTCGCGATGATCTACGCCGACGAAGTGATCGTCTCACACACCAACGAGCACGAGTACACCTCGTTCATCGGCAACAAGAAGTCCGAGGCGCTCCACGACCGCATCATCCTGATCAAGGTTCCGTACAACCTGAAGGTGACCGAAGAGGTCAAGATCTACGAGAAGCTGATCGGAAACAGCAACCTGCAGGGCGTGCACGTCGCGCCGAACACCTTGCGCGTCGCCAGCATGTTCGCGATCCTCTCCCGGCTCGAAGCGTCCAAGAAGGCCGGCATGAGCCTGATGAAGAAGCTCAAGCTGTACGACGGCGAGGACGTGGACGACTTCAGCCAGAAGGACGTGCGGGAGCTTCAGGACGAGGCCACCCGTGAGGGGATGGACGGCATCTCCCCCCGCTACGTCATCAACGCCCTCTCGACGGCCCTGGTGCGCGGCGACACCACCTGCATCAACCCGATCGACGCCCTGCGCGCCCTGCGCGACGGTATGGAGCACAGCCCGGGCCTGACCCGCGAGCGCAAGGACGAGCTGCTGAACCTGATCGCCGAGACACGCCGCGAGTACGACGAGCTGGCGAAGAAGGAAGTGCAGCGCGCCTTCGTCTACTCCTTCGAGCAATCCGCCAAGACCCTGCTCGACAACTACCTGGACAACGTCGAGGCGTTCTGCAACAAGACCAAGCTGCGCGACCCGATCACCGAGGACGAGGTCGAGCCGGACGAGCAGCTGATGCGGTCCGTCGAGGAGCAGATCGGCATCTCCGAGAACGCCAAGAAGGCGTTCCGCGAGGAGATCCTGATTCGGCTCTCGGCGATGGCCCGGCGCAATCAGTCGTTCACGTACCAGTCGCACGAGCGGCTGCGCGAGGCCATCGAGAAGAAGCTGTTCGCCGACCTCAAGGACGTGGTCAAGATCACGACCAGCACCAAGACCCCGGATGCCGAGCAGCTGCGGCGCATCAACGAGGTGGCGGACCGGCTGATCGCGGAGCAGGGCTACTGCCCCACCTGTGCCAACGAGCTGGTCAAGTACGTCGGCGCGCTGCTGTCGCGCTAGGAGGCCCACGATGCTGCCAACCGTCTCGCTCTCCAAGAGCGACTGGTCGCTGCACCGCAAGGGGCCGATTGACCAGGCGCGCCACAACGAGCGTGTGAAAGAGGCCATCAAGGACAGCCTGGGGGATATCGTCAGCCAGGAGTCGATCATCACCTCGGACGGCAAGAAGATCGTCAAGATCCCGATTCGGTCGCTGGAGCTGCCGCGTTTCCGCTTCGACCGAGGCCGGAAGAAGCACGCCGGCCAGGGCCAGGGCGGCTCGAAGGTCGGCGACGTGATCGGGCAGGAGGCGGGAGGACAACCGCGGGGGCCGGGCAAGGGGAAGCAGGCCGGCGAGATGCCGGGCATCGACTACTACGAGGCCGAGATCACGGTAGACGAGCTGGCAGCCCTGATGTTCGAGGATCTCGGGCTGCCGTTCCTCAAGCCGAAGGGTCGGGCCCTGGTGGAGTCGGAGGAGGTCCGCTTCGACGAGGTCCGCAAGACCGGCCCGCTCAGTAACCTCGACAAGCGCCGCACCATCCGTCAGAACCTGATGCGAAACGCTCGGGCCGGGCGCTCCGGCTTCGGCGGTCTCCAGAACGACGATCTCCGCTTCAAGACCTGGGAGCGGCGCGTCAAGGAGGAGTCGAACGCCGTCGTCATCGCCATGCGCGACGTGTCGGGCTCGATGGGCGAGTTCGAGAAGTACATCACGCGCAGCTTCTACTTCTGGATGGTGCGCTTCCTCCGCACGCGCTACACCCAGGTGCAGATCGTCTTCATCACCCACCACACCGAGGCAAAGGAGGTGGACGAGGACACCTTCTTCAACCTGGGCGAGAGCGGCGGCACCAAGGTGTCGTCGGCGTACCAGTTGGCGCTGGAGATCGCCAACGAGCGCTACCCCGCCTCGGAGTGGAACACCTACCCGTTCCACTTCTCGGACGGCGACAACTGGGGCGAGGTGGACAACCAGCGCTGCCTCGATCTGGTGAAGGCCCTGCTGGCCCGCTCCAATGCGTTCGGCTACGGTGAGATTCAGGAGGGCGGCCGGCGCTCCCCCTCCACACTGATGTCGGCGTTCGGCCAGATCCGCGATCCGCAATTCATCGGCGTCACCATCACCAAGAAGGAAGACGTCTACCCGGCCCTCAAACAGTTCTTCTCGACGCGTGACGAGTCCGGCCTCGCGGCGGTGGCCCGATGACCCCCGAAGAGATCCGCGAGCTGGAGCGCGCCATCGGGGAGATCTGGGAGATCGCCGGGCGGGTCGGGCTGGAGCCGTACCCGGTCCACTTCGAGCTGGTGCCGGCCTCGATCATGTACGAGTTCGGGGCCTACGGGCTGCCGGGACGGTTCTCGCACTGGACTCACGGGCGAGCATACCAGCAGATCAAGACCCAGTACGACTACGGCCTGAGCAAGATCTACGAGCTGGTCATCAACACGAACCCTGCCTACGCCTTCCTGCTGGAGAACAACTCGGTCCTTCAGAACAAGCTGGTGGCGGCGCACGTCCTGGCGCACGTCGACTTCTTCAAGAATAACGCCTACTTCGCGCACACCAACCGCTCGATGCTGGAGACGGTCAGCATCAACGCCGAGCGCCTGCGCCGCTACGAGTTCGAGCACGGGCAGAAGGCGGTCGAGCAGCTGCTGGACGCCGTGCTCTCGATCCAGGAGCACATCGACGCCAACCCCCGCCTGCGGGTGACGCCGCCCGAGCCGCCGAAGCGGCGGTCAGCCACGCCCCGCCCCTACGACGACATCTTCGCGCTGGGCGAGGCGAAGGAAGACCCACCGCCGCCGATGCCGCGCAAGCTGCCGCCGCAGCCAGAGAAGGATCTGCTGCTCTTTCTGGCCGACCACGCCCCGGACCTCGAGCCGTGGCAGCGCGACGTGATCCACATCGTCCGCGCGGAGCAGTTGTACTTCCTGCCCCAGATGCAGACGAAGATCATGAACGAGGGCTGGGCCAGCTTCTGGCACGCCCGCATCCTGCGCGAGCTTGACCTGAGCAGCGAGGAGTACGTCGAGTTCGCGCGGCTGCACAGCAGCGTGCTCTCACCCTCCAAGCGGAGCGTCAACCCGTACTACCTGGGCATGAAGATCTTCGAGGACATCGAACGACGCTGGAACGAGCCGAGCCCAGAGGAGCGGGAGAAGCTCGGGCGTACGGCCGGGCAGGGGCTGGCCAAGGTCTTCGAGGTGCGCGAGGTGGACAACGACGCCTCGTTCCTCCGCAACTACCTGACGAAGGATCTGGTGGAGGAGCTTGACCTCTACCTGTACAAGCTGGAAGGGGACCAGTGGGTCATCGCGGAGAAGGACTGGGAGGCCGTCCGCGACACAATCCTTGCCGGCATGACCAACTTCGGGCAACCCTACATAGTGGTTGAAGACGGCGACTATCGCCGCGGCCGCGAGCTGTATCTGAAACACTGCCACGAGGGTGACGATCTCGACCTTGAGTACGCGGACAAGACGTTGAAGTACGTGCATCAGCTGTGGTCGCGGCCGGTGCATCTTGAGACGCTCGTCGAGGGCAAACACACCGTTCTCAAGTATGAGGGGCAGCACGGACGGGCAATCGCTGGCGTCAAGTGAGTGCGCCAGCAGCCCGAGCTGCGCCTGGAATTCAATGCGGGGCGGTGCGCCGAATGCCGCCCAACAGGATGGGGCTATAATGGACAGCCACGTCACGTCGTATGCCGCCGCCGGGTGCGCTGAGAGCGGGCGCGGATCGTCATCTTTGAGCCCCGATATGAGCGGAGCGTCCGGGAGGAGCGTAGTGACCAGGGCCGACGAGGGGGTCGCGCCGGTGTCGCGAGGCGCCACGCAGCCATCGACCCAGGCCAGCGTTGGGGTCGCCGATCTCACCCACGATCTCGTCAGAGGTCAGCTGTCAGAGTACCTGGACGACAGCCTGAGCGAGACAGTCCGCCACAGGATCGACCGTCATCTTGCGACGTGCCAGCCCTGCGCCGCCTACCTGGAGTCGTTCAGGGCGACGGTCAGAGCCGTCAGCCAGCTGCCGGCCCCCAAGGCCCCGGCGGGAGCGCGCGCCCGCATCCTCGAACAGGCCCGCCGCGAGCAGGCCTGAGCCCGGAGCGACGTGTCTGGTGGCAGCGAGCGGGCCGCGCGTCACACTCTACAGCAAGCCCGGCTGCCATCTCTGCGAACTGGCTGAAGCGCTGATCGCTGCCGTGGCCCGCAGCCAGCCGCTGACCGTTGAGCACGTGAACATCGAGTCCTCGCCGGAGCTGTTCGCAGAGTACCGCTACCGTATCCCGGTCATCGCGGTGGCGGGCGGGCAGACGCTGGACTGGCCGACGACTGCCGAGCGGCTCCGCAAGGCCGTCGTCGCGGCGTCGAGCGCGCCGTGACCATCGAGGGCGCGCTGCGGCGCTGGCTGCTCCTCGCAAACGCGGCGGCCGCCGTCTTCATCGCGCTGCCGTTGCTGGCGCCGCTCCTGCTGGCAGCCGGATTGGACCGACCGGCCAACCTGATCTACTGGGCCTACAGCGCCGTCTGCCACCAGTGGGCGTTCCGGTCGTACTTCCTGTTCGGGCCGGAGTGGACGTATCCACAGGGCACGCTGGCGGGCCTGATCGGCGAGAGCGGCCCGTACCGGTTCGTGGGGTCGGCGGACCTCGGGTACAAGGTCGCCTTCTGCGAGCGCGACGTCGCGATCTACCTGTCAGTCCTCCTGACCGGGCTGGCCTACGCCGTGCGGCGCGGCCCCTCGCCGGGCAACGTGGCGGGTCTCAGCATGCGGGCCTACGCGCTGCTGATCTTGCCGATGGCCCTCGACGGCTTCTCCCAGCTGTTCGGTTGGCGCGAGAGCGACGTGCTCCTGCGGACGCTCACGGGCGGCCTCTTCGGGGCGGCCAGCGTCTGGCTGATCTATCCACGGATCGACGCCATTCTCGAGCGCGACCTCGGGCCGGCCCGGCCGGCGGTCGGCACGCTCGACACCGGCGTGCGCCCCGCGTGAGCGACGCCGTGGCCGCCGAGGGCCTCTCAAGCGTGCCCGTCGCCGTGCGCTGGCTGGCGGCCATCCTGTTCGTCGTCGCGCTGCCGCTGTTCCTGATCCTCGGAAACATCCTGGATGTGGCGAGCGACCGCGCCTTTTACGAGTCCGAGTTTCAGAAGTACCGCATCCGCGAGGTCACGGGCCTGGACGACGCCCAACTGATGGCCGTCGCCGACCGTTTCATCCGCTACCTGCGCGAGCCGAGCGCCACGCTGGACGTCGAGATCACCGTGAACGGCGCCCGGCGCCCCTTGTTCAACGCCAAAGAGATCAGCCACATGGTGGACGTCCAGAAGCTGTTTCACCTGGCCGGGCAGGCTCGGCTGGTGGCGGGCGCGATCTTGCTGCTGATCCCCCTGCTGGGGATCGGGCTGGGGGGCGGACCGGCGTTCCTGCCGCGGCTCGGGATGCTGCTGGTGGCGGGCGGCGTGGCGACGGTCGTGTTGCTAGGGCTGGCGGGGCTGCTCTCGCTGGTCGATTTCACCGAGGCGTGGACGCAGTTCCACCATGTCGCGTTCAGCAACGACGACTGGATGCTGGACCCCCGCACCGACTACCTGATCATGCTCTACCCTGAAGGCTTCTGGTTCGACGCGGTCATGAAGATCGCGATGCAGAGCGCACTGGAAGCCGTCGTGCTGGGCGGCATCGGGGTCGGGATCATGTACTTCGGAGCACGACGATGAGTGGAGAGCGGCCGTTCGTGACGCCGCGTGGCTTCCTGGTGGACCTGGACGGCGTGGTGTACCACGGCGACCGCGTCATCCCGGCCGCGCCCGGGTTCTTTCGGTTCTTGCGGGCGCGCGGCATCCCGTTCCTGCTGACCACCAACAACTCGACGCTCGGGCCGCCGCAGTACGTCGAGAAGCTGGCGCGGATGGACATCCAGGTTGGCGAGCACGAGGTGCTGGCGAGCGCCGACGCCACGGCCAGCTTCCTGCAGCACGAAGCGCCGAACGGCGGCCGCGTCTACGTCATCGGCGAGTCGGGGCTGAAGGGGGCGGTTGAGGCGGCCGGCTTCACGCTGGCCGACTCGGATGCCGACTTCGTGGTGGTCGGCCTGGACCGCGAGCTGACGTTCGCCAAGCTGACAACGGCCGTCCGGCTGGTGCGGGCCGGCGCGCGGTTCGTCGGCCCGAATCCCGACACGACCCTGCCAACGGACGACGGCATCATCCCGGGGGCAGGCTCGTTTCACGCACTGATCGCCGCGGCCAGCGGCGGCATCCGCCCGACGATCATCGGGAAGCCGGAGCCGACGATGCTGCTGATCGGCTGCGAGCGGCTCGGGACCACGCCCGCCGAGACGGCGATCATCGGAGACCGCCTCGACACGGACATCGTGGGCGGCTACCGCGCCGGCGTGCAGACGTTCCTGGTGCTGACGGGCGTCTCGACCCGCGAGGAGGCCGCCGCCGTGGACGTGCAGCCCGAGCGCATCTTTGAGGACTTGCCGGCGCTCCAGACGGCCATCGACGCGGCCGGTCAACGCTCACTCGGTGCGGACGTACTCCGCGGCGACCCAGCCTGACGCCCCGGACGCCGTCTTGACGTTTCGCCAGGTGCGGCCGTCCGCCTGAACGTCCTCGCCGATGACCGTGAGGCGTGCGCCCTCGGGCACCACCGACAGACGCCGGCCGGCCACGCCGGGCTTCTCCCGCAGGGTCACGCCCTGGCCGTCCGTGCCGGCCACGCGGACCGTCGGGCCGGACGCTTGCGCGGCTGCCGCCTCCTGGGCCGCCGCCTCGCTGGCCGATGGCTTCGCCGCCGTGCGTGCGGGGGCAGCCGCGCTCCGGTTGCGCGCCTCGGAGCGCATGTCGCGGAACGCCGTCCAGGCCGGGCGCGGCGAGTAGTCGTCGTTGAGGATCGCGAACCAGGGCAGGCCGTCCTCCGGCCCCTGGTGGTACGGCGACGTGCTGGCGTCCAGGTTGGAGAGCAACATCCCACCCATCCACGGCCAGTTCTTCTGGGCGTAGCGGTAGGAGCGCACGACGTAGTCGGCCTGCTGCTCCGGGCTGACCTTCATCCAGTCGTACTGGCCCAGGCCGCGCCCGGGGTCCATCAGCCAGCCGAACTCGGTGGCCCAGATCGGGGTGTTGGCGTCGCCGTTGCGAACCATCAGTTGCCGGTACAGCTCGGCGCGCCGGAAGCAGATGCCGCAATCGCCCGGGTCGCGCTCTGGTTCCGTGTTGCCGCCGTAGTTGTGCACCCCGAGCGCGTCCATGTACCCCTTCGCGCCGGCCTTGTACATGCCGTTCAAGAAGTCGAAGTCCTCAATGGTCCCGCCGTAGCCGCCGGTGTTCGGGGAGGGGCCGCCGCCGATAATCATCGCGTCCGGATCCTGCGACTTCACCCCACGATAGGCTGCCTGGAGGAACCGCGTGTAGCCGGCCGGGTCCGGCGGGCCACCCCACTCGAACGGCAGGTTCGGCTCGTTCAGGATCTCGTAGGCGACGACCTTCCCCTTCCCGTGGGCGGCCATCGCTGCGTAGAACGCCTCGACCGCGCCCAGGTCAGCGTTGCCCGGCGAGCCGCCCGCCCAGCCCGGCACCTCGTCTACCCGCAGGACCAGCGGGATGCCCTCGGCCTGGGCCGCGCGGATCACGTTGTCGAGGTCGTTCTGGTCCGACTCCTGCCAGCGGAACTGGCCCGGGTTCGGCTCGATGCGCGGCCAGTACAGGACCATCTTGGCGTGGGTGAAGCCGGCCTCACGGGCCGCCTTCATGCTGCGGGGGTCGGTGGTGTCCACGATGACGCCGTGCACCATCTCGTCGGACTGGGCGCGGGCGGCAGATGTGCCACCGGGTTGAAGCACGACGGTCAACGAGAGCAGGCCAGACAGAAGCAGGGTCGCGAGTCGGCGCACGGGGCCTCCAAGGAACATCCAGCACGCGGCCGGCGTCCACCGAGGAGGGGGCGAGAAGACCTCGCCTGTGACCCTCCTGTGACATCCGTCGCGTCTTCTGTAGAACGGATGAGCATGTGCGACGGTTACCGCTTTCGACCGTTCCTTTTCTCGGAGAGTCATGATCGAGCCGTCAGCGCCCCCTGATACAATGAATGCTAACGCGGATTGGCTGCGCCGGGAGCAGCCGTCCCCGGCCGGCGGCCTGGCGACGACGCTGCTGCCGAGGGGAGAGGGATGAGTCTGCTCGACCGGCTTCGCGACCAGTTCGGCTCCGGCGGAAACGCCGGAGCGGCCGGCCCCGGCAGCGCTGCAAAGCGGCGCGGGCGCACGCAGGCTCAGCCGCTGACGCCAGGCGTCCGCAGCTACGACGCCTCCGAGCCAGCCCGCCCGATGGCCCGCGCACAGTGGATCGGGTTGGGCCTCGCCGCTGCGCTGGCCGTCGCACTGACGGCCGGGCTGGTCTTCGTGATCATGTCCGTCATCCAGCCGTCCAGCCGGCCGGCGCCCACGCCGACGGCGCTCCCGGTGGCCATCGTCTCCCCCACGCCGAACAACTCGTCGCTGGCCGAGATCTTCGCAACGCTCACGCCGACGCCCGTCGTCAGTCCGACCGTCCCACGCGCGCCCGCCATCGGGCAGCGGCTCCAGGTTGCCAATACCGGCAATGACGGCGTCAACCTCCGCCGTGACCCTGGTCAGAACGGCGAGCGGATCAAGACCGTTCGTGAAGGCACCGTCGTGGACGTGATCGGCCCGGAACAGACCATCGACGGCACCATCTGGCGGAACGTCCGCGACACCCAGGGCGACCAGGGTTGGATCGCTGCCAACTTCCTGGCCGCCGAGGGCACGGTCTCCTCGGTGGCGGCGGTCCCTGGCTCCGAACAGCAGCCGTCCGTCAGCAGCACCAGCGCCGCCGCGCCCGCCGCGACGCCAGTCCCGAAGCCGACGTCGCCGGGCGTGGCGGCGGCCGGGGCCGGTCGGGGACAGATCGGCAACACCAACGGCCAGGGCGCCAACATCCGCTCTGAGCCGGGCAGTGGCGGCCGAATCCTCAAGACCCTGACCGAAGGCTCGAACATCGAGGTGCTCGGCCCGGAGCGCGAGGTTGACGGGCAGATCTGGCGGCAGGTCCGCGACAGCGCCGGCGTCACCGGCTGGATCATTCGCGGGGCGGTCGCGCCGGCCGGCAGTGTGCCGACGCCCGTCGCACCCGCCGCCACACGGGCCGCCACCACCCCGCAGCCGGCCGGCGCGACGCAGGCCCCGGCCGCCCCGAAGCCGACGACCGGCACCAGCGGCGCGCCGCCGACGTCCGCGCCAGCCGCTCCCAAGCCGACGACGGCCCCGTCCACGCCGAACCCCAACCTGCCGGTCATCATCCAGCCGGCCACGCCGCGCCCATCCGGCGGGGGAGCCGCCCCCACGGCGACGCCGCGCCCGTAGACCCGGTCAGACTGAGACGGCCGCCCGCTCCGTTGCCAGGAGCACCCGGCCGCCGTCGCGGACGAAGCTGCCATCGGCAGTCACGGCGAAGTCGGCCGGGTTGCCCTGCGCCCGGAGCGCCGCGATCTCCGACACCTCGGGGAGCAGCGCCTCGGAGACCAGCATCTCGTCCAGCTCCAGCGTGTTCCTGATCCACACCACGCGCGGCGGCGCGGTGGTCAGGGCCGCCTTGAGGGCGGCCTCGCAGGCTTCCCGGTCGCTCGGCAGGATGATCGGGATCTTGATGGCGTCGTAGGCGTTCGCCGTCAGCCCGTTCATGTAGGTCATCTGCAGGTCGAGCTGATCGAACAGGCGCTGGGTCGTGAAGTTCGCGATGCCCATGCCCATGCCGTTCCCCTCGGATTGCGGGGTGATCCCGAGCACGGCGATGCGGGTGTAGTTCGGCGTCCGCGGCCCGCCGATGCGCCGCCACATCCCGACGATGTTGTAGTCCATGCCGCTGCCGGAGACGTTCTTGCCGATCTGATCCACGATCAGCAGATCGAGCTCCTGGAACGGCACGCGCGGCAGCAGCTCGTTGGCCAGCATCAGCAGCGAGCGGTCCGTCTCGTGGAATCCCTCGGGGCCGGTGGCGCGGACCGTGTGCAGCTTGTGGTAGGCGTTCTCCACCAGGCCCAGGCCCATGGTGACCTTGCCGCTGGCCAGCAGCACGGAGGCCACTTCCGGGATGGTCCGGGCGAGGCCGCGCGCGTGATTGGTCTCCGCGCCCCGCTGCTTGCCGAGGCCAATCGCCAGCATCTTGCAGAGGCCGCTCTCGATGTCCGCGCGGAAGGCCGTGTGCGCCTTGACCCGCCCGACCACCAGGACGCCGTCGCCGTTCCAGGCGTTCAAGTCCATGTAGCAGGATGAGCCATCGTCCAGGTGACCGACGATGTGGGTGTCCATCGTCGCCAGGACCGGCGCGCCGACCTCGGCCTCGGTGATGCCGTACTCGGCCAGGACGGCCCGCTGGCCCTCCGGGGTCGCGCCGCCGTGGCTGCCCATCGCCGGCACCACGAACGGCTCGGCTCCGGCTGCCCGCAGCTCTTCGACACAGGTCTTGATGACCAGCGCGATGTTCGAGATGCCCCGGCTGCCGGCCGTGATGGCGATGCGCTGCCCTGGCCGCACCCGCTCCTTCAGGCCGCCGGCGGCCAGGGCATCACGAACGGCCTGAGCCACATCGGCCAGGTGCTGGTCCGGCAGCTCCTGGCGGACACGCACCATCCGAGGCAGTGGAGCGCGGGGCAGATCCATCGTCGTCCTCCTGGCGCCCGGACCGGTCGGCCAGGACCGGCGGGCGAGGTTGCACAGGCTCAGACCTGGGCGTTGGTGAAGTACAGGATACAGAACGCCGCCGTGTTGTTCAGCGCATGCCCCACCATGCTCGGCACGAGACTGCCCGTCCGCTGGTAGGCGTAGCAGAACACGACGCTGAGCGCGAGAATCGGCAGGAGCGCGGGCAGGTTACCGTGCAGCGCGGCAAAGATGAGGCCCGTCGCGGCATAAGCTACCACGGGCCGCTGCGTCCGTAGGTAGCTGCCGAACACGTACCCGCGAAAGTAGATCTCCTCGGCGATGGGCGCGAGTATCGCCCCGGCGAAGACCACGCCGAAGAAGCCGAGCAGCGGAAACTGCCGGATGCACGAGAGATCCGCAAGCTGGGTCTGGCGGATGCCCAACGCCGACATGGCCGCCTGGATCATCGCGCTGATGACCAGCACCGAGACGCCGACCAGCAGGCCCAGCCCGACGTGGCGGACGGTCGCCGTGCGGTCAAGCCCGAGGTCGGCGAGCGTCAGGACGCCCGGGCGGATGAACCGCAGGTACGTCACGCCGAGCAGCGCAGCGTCCACCGAGAGCGCCGCCGTCACGAGGCCGGCCGGCGTGCAGATGCCGGCGCGCCCGGCCCAGGCCGCCCAGAGCAGCGGCGGGCCGTTCGCGAGCAGCGCGATGAGCAGCGTGCAGGCGATGACCAGCCGGTGCGATCCGAAGCCGCGCGCAGCCATCGCGCGGCCCATAAAGCCGGGGGCAAGGACGTAGTAGCCCAGGCCGCCCGCCGTGAGCAGCAGCCCGCCGACCAGCAGGGCGATGGCCACCAGGGTGATGCCCGCCGTCAGGATGGCATCCATCGACGGCCCGGACTGCGCCACGACGGCCACGACCCCGCCCCCGAGCGCCGCCCCGACCAGTCCCAGTACGGCGACGATCACCGCGATCCGGCCGCCAACCCAGGTCTGGCCCACCCGTGGGAGCCGCACATCGCTTGATGAGGGCGTGGTCAGATCGGGCGTGCCGACGCCACCGCCAGTCCCGGCAGCCGGCGTGCGATCCTCAGAGTCGTGACCGTGCATGCGCCTCTGACGACCGCCTTAGTTCTTGAGGAGCTTCCGCAGCTCGTCCTCAAATGACGATACGTCGGCAAAGGCACGGTACACTGATGCAAAACGGATGTAGGCGACCTGGTCGAGGCCGCGCAAGCCCTCGATCACCAGATCGCCGACCACGCTGCTCGGCACCTCAAGGCCATCTCGCTTGCGGAGGGCGCTCTCAATCTGATCGACCATGCGCTCGATGATCTCGGCGCTGACGGGCCGCTTGGTGCACGCGGTCTGAATACTGGACCGCAGTTTCTCACGATTGAAAGGCTGCCGGCGGCCGTCTTTCTTCACAATGATGAGTGTGGAGATCTCCGGCCGCTCGTAGGTCGTGAATCGACCGTTGCACTGCTGGCACTCGCGCCGGCGCCTCGTCATGGAGACATCGTCGGCGTCTCGCTTATCGAGCACGCGCGTATCGCGCGACGAGCAGAATGGACAGCGCATACGACAGTCTACCACGCCTTGTCTGACTTCTGGCGGCGTGGTTCAATCCCTCAAGAAGACAAGGAGGCACAGTGGATCAAGCGCTACGCGCGATCCTCCTCGGCGGCGTCGGAGAGGTCGGCAAGAACTCGACGGTTTTTGAGTACGACGACCAGATGTTGATGGTCGACGCCGGGGTGAAGTTCCCCGAGGCCGAGCTGCTCGGCGTCGATCTCGTCATTCCAAACTTCGAGTACGTGACCGAGGCGGCGGACGACCTTCGCGCCATCATCATCACCCACGGCCACGAGGATCACATCGGCGCGCTGCCGTTCCTGGTGATGCAGCTTGAGCGCGCCGAGCCGGTCCCGATCTACGGCACCAAGATGACGCTCGGGTTGATCGCGACCAAGCTCAAGGAGCACCGCGTCCTCGACAAGGTCAAGCTGGTCGAGTTCGAGCCGGGCGAGATCCTCGACCTCGACCCGTTCACCATCGAGCCGGTCTTCGTCAACCACAGCGTGCCGGGCTCTGTCGGGTTCGCCATCAAGACGCCGGCCGGCACGGTCTTCCACACCGGCGACTACAAGTTTGACAAGAACCCCGTCGATGGGCGCAGCACCGACGAGGACGCGCTGCGCCGCCTGGGTGACGAGGGCATGCTGGCCCTGTTCTCGGACTGCGTGCGCGTCGAGAACCCGGGCTGGACCGGCTCCGAGTCGATGGTCAGCGAGAACCTTGAAAAGCTGATCGGCGAGGCGCACGGGCGTGTCATCGTGACCACGTTCGCCTCGAACCTGGCGCGCCTGCGGCAGGTCGTCCACATCGCCCACAAGCTCGGGCGGCGGGTGGCGGTGGCCGGGCGCAGCATGGACCAGAACCTGAAGGTGGCCGGCGAGATCGGCTATCTGGGCGCGCCTCCAGGGACGCTGATCGACCTGCGCGAGAGCAACACCATCCCGCCGAACAAGCTGGTGGTGCTGGCGACGGGCAGCCAGGGTGAGCCGACCTCCGTCCTGAGCCGCATGGCCATGGGCGACCACCCGAACATCAAGATCATCGAGGAGGACACGGTCATCTTCAGCGCCGGCCCGATCCCCGGCAACGAGGAGACGGTGGCGCGGGCCATCGACAACCTCTACCGGCGCGGCGCGAAGGTGATCTACCGGGCGATCAACGAGGGCGTACACGTGTCCGGGCACTCCAGCCAGGACGAGCTGACCCACATGCTCGGCCTGTTGCGCCCGAAGTACTGCGTGCCGATCCACGGCGAGTACCGCATGCTGGTGCTCTACAAAGAGCTGGCCGTCCGGTCGGGCATGCCCTCCGGGAACATCCTGATCGCCGACATCGGCGAAGTCATCGACATCGAAGAGGACCGCATCGAGCTGAACGGGACGGTGCCCTCCGGCTCGGTGCTGGTTGACGGCGTGACGGTGGGCGAGGTCACCAGCGTCGTGCTGCGCGACCGCAAGCGGCTGGCCGGCGATGGCGTCCTGATCGCGTCGATCGTGATCGACCGTGAGACCGGCGAGTTGATCGGCGGTCCGGATCTGATCTCGCGCGGCATCGTGGACCCGCGCCAGGACGCGATCCTGGACGAGGCGCGGGACGTCCTGACGGACGCGCTGCACAAGGTGCTGCGGCCACGCCGCGTCCCGGGAGACGACCGCGACGACGAGTCGTCCGGCAACCTGCCGAGCTACGGCTTCCTGGTCGGCAAGATCCGCGAGGTGCTCAGCGGGTTCATCTACGAGCGCATCCGCCGCCGCCCGATGATCCTCTCGGTGGTGACGGAGGTCTAACCAGGGCAGGGCTGGCGGTGCGTCGCCGCCACCAGCCCCCGAGTCCGACGAGCGCCCCGTGCTGGCGCGGGGCGCTTCACTCGGCGGATGCTGTGCTGACAGCGTGTCGGTGGCGGCCAATGACCATCCCGTGTCCGGTCATCGCTATACTGTCTAGAGAGCCATGAGACCGGACACTCTTGCATGGTGGCGGCAGGCCGAAGCCGACCTCCACAGCGGCGACATCATGCTGGCGAACGGCCAGTGGTATGCCGCGTCCTGGTTCGCCCAGCAGGCCACGGAGAAGGCGCTCAAGGCGCTGTTCATCGAACGTACCACCGACCTCGCTCCTCGCACACACGATCTGGAGTACTTGGGGACGCTGGTCGGCGCGCCCGCATCGGTCGATGCTGATCTCCAGATCCTCAATCCGACATTCGACGAGTCGAGGTATCCTGACAACTACGGCGTGCCGCCAGTCGACGCCGTCTCGTCAACTGAAGCGACCATGCACATTGAAGCATGTCGGAGGGTACTCGGGTGGGTTCTGCCGCTGCTCTAGCTCGCGGACCCGATGCCATACGTCGATTCGCTCATCGTCTGAAGGACGAGGTCGGGGCGACGCAGGTGTTGCTGTTCGGCTCTCAGGCAACCGGCCATGCCCGCGCTGACAGCGACTACGACCTCGTCGTCGTGGCCGATTCGTTCGCTGATGTACCACGAACTCGCCGAGGCTACGGGCTTCGACGTAAGTTCTACGAGGTCGGCGGCAACGCGCCGCTCGACCTCGTGCTGCTGACACCGGACGAGTTCGCGTGGGCGAAGGCGCACGTCACGCTGGTGTCGTCGGTGCTGCCACAGGCCATCGACCTGCTGGCGGAGGAAGAGACGCCTGCGGAGTCGGCGCCGTCAGGCGCGGCGAGCACGCCCGGCGCGTAGTCCGCGCCGGCCGCCGCGCCGCTGGACAGTCGGGCGCAGACTCCAGGCCCGCGTCAGCCACAATCCGGCCCCGGGGATGCGTCAGCCGCCCAGGAACCGGCGCGGGTTCTCATTGTTCAGCGCGTTGATCTGCGCCTGGGTGATGCCCAGCTCCAGCAGCCGTGGGAAGACGCGCCGTTTGGCGAACAGCCAGCCGTCCGGGTTGTAGGTGCGGCTCAGGGTCGGGTCGGATGTCCGGCTGACGCCCAGCACGGACCAGTCGTGCGAGACCATCAGGCGGTCGCCCACGCCGGCCTGGATCAGCGCGGCCAGCGTCTGGGTGCGGCCCTCCCAGTCGGGACCGATGGGTGCGCTGGTCTGGTGACGGTCCAGCCCGAGCCAGACGCCCTTCTTCACCAGCCCGAGCAGGTACTCCACATCCGTGGTGTCGTTGCTGTGGCCGATGTAGACGCGGTTCAGGTCAAAGCCCTCGTCCTCGAAGACGGCCACCTGCTGCTCGCCGACGCGGCCCGGCGCAAAGCTGTGGGTCGAGATGCGGACGCCGGTCTGCTGCGCGGCGCGCACGGCCGCCCGCAGGATGATCTCGCCTTCCTTGGTGACGCCCTCGGCGTCGTTGGCGACCTTGATGATGCCGGCCTTGATGCCGGTCCCCTCGATGCCGACTTCGATCTCGCGGACGAACAGGGCGGCGATCTCGTCGGGAGTGCGGAACCAGAGCGCGCGCGGGATGTCGCGCCAGATGCCCGTCGCCGCGATGATCTGGACGCCCGTGCGCCGTGACATCTCGGCCAGGAAGCGGATGTCGCGGCCGAGGTCGAGCGTCGAGAGGTCGACGATGGTCTTGACGCCGCCAGCGCGGGCCTCGTTGAGCGTCAGCTCGGCCTGGGCAGTCAGGCGGTCGAAGTCGCCGAACAGCTCGGGGAACGTCTGCTGAATGCCCGCCGAGGCGGTGAAGACATGCTCGTGGGTGAGCGTGAACCCGAGGTCCGCCGTGTCGAGCGGCCCGAGCACCGAGTTGATGGTCGCCATCTGCCCTCCCAGGCAGCCCGGGCCGGTCGTGAGGCCGGGCACGGCAGTGTAGCCCGGGTCAAATGGGCGAGATCAACCGAGGCTGTCGTCGGCAGCGTCTCTTCGGGCGAGCACCCCAGGTATCATCCTCAGACCCGTTCGGGCATCAGTTGCGCCGAGTCGTGCCCGTCAGTCTGAGGAGGCCTGCAGCCATGCAGCAGATCGTCGACGAGCTGAACGCCCTCTGCGATGAGCAGCCGTTCGTGACCGGCTGGTACCTGAAGGATCTGCAGTCGGGCGACGTGGCCGACCGCAACGGCGACGTGGTCTTCCCGTCGGCCAGCACCCGCAAGATCTCGATCATGATGGCGGCGCTGGCGGCCGTCAACGCCGGCACGCTGCGCCTGGACGACCCGTTCAGCATCGACAAGGCGTATCAAGACAACAACTCGGGGACGTTCCAGTTCCTGACGCCCGGCTTCACCATCACCTTCCGTGATGCGATCACGATGATGATCATCGTTTCTGATAACACCTCCACCGGCAAGGTGGTGGACATCCTCGGGCTGGACGCCATCAACGCCTACACCCGCCGCGTGGGCATGCTCAACAGCACCCACCGCTTCAACATCCCGCCGAAGACCGGCCGCGATCACACCCTCGAAGAGGCGAACACGACGACGCCCGCCGACGTGGGCCGGCTGCTGGAGCTGATCCTCCAGGGGACGACTGACGCCGACGTGGCCGCGAAGCTCGGCGTGACGACCGACCTCTGCAGGCTGGCGCTCGACATCCTGCTCTGGCAGCGGATGAGCAGCCGCCTGCCGAACCTGCTGCCCAGCGAGGCCCAGGTGGCCCACAAGACGGGGACCGGCGTGCTCGGGCGCAACAACAACGACGCCGGCATCATCTTCCAGGGCGACACGCCGCTGTTCGTCCTGACGGTCTACACCGAGCACCTGCCCGTCAACATGCCGGACGGCACGTCGGGCTACCACTGGGCCGGCCACCAGATCGCGCGGATGGCGAAGCTCTGCTACGACGCCCTCTCCGACCCCGCGAAGACTGAGGGACGGGCGATTCCAGCCGCTGTCTCGACCTCCTGATCGCCGACGCCAGCCAGATGACGGCAGCGGGTCGCCTGGGCGGCCGCCGCCGCCATCTGGCTGGCGTTGACCGGCCGCTGGCGGTCGGCGCTGCGGTTCGGGGCGATCTGAGCCGTGCTCGTCGGCGTGCTGGAGGTGGCGAGCGGCGGCGCGTACCTGCTGAACACCGTCTACGCTCACCTGAACACGCCCAAGAACGGCTTCGACTTCGCGCTGCGCGACGTGCAGCCGCTGTTCGCCGACGCCTGGCCGACGCTGCTGCTGTCGCTGTTCGCGATTC
>JADZEM010000028.1 GCA_020850535.1 Chloroflexota bacterium | reverse complement strand
GTAGGCGGGGACTTCAGTCCCCGACCGCCCGTTCCATGATGCTTCGGGTACACCAATGAACATGCAATCGCCCTGTCAGGTGCCCGCCGACCGCTACGCCAGCGGCAGCTTTTCCAGCACCTCGCGGTTCACGCAGTTGCGCGGACGCTTGCCCGTCAGCACCGCCGCGATCTCCTCGCCGTGCCGCAGCCGGCGCGCCACGTTCGACTCGTTGGACTGCGCGGCGACGTGCGGTGTGACCGTCACGTTCGGCATCGAGAGCAGCGGGTTGCTCGGATCGGGCGGCTCCTGCTCCAGCACGTCGAGGCCGGCCCCGGCCAGCTTGCCATCGCGCAGCGCCGCGATCAAGGCTTCCTCGTCCACGACCGGGCCACGGCCGGTGTTGATGAAGATGGCCGACGGCTTCATCTGGTCGAACAACTGCTTGTTGATGATGTGGTGGGTCGCCTTGGAGTGCGGCGCGTGCGCCGAGATGAAGTCGGCCTCCTGGAACACCTGCTCCAGGGTGGCCGGCTCGACGCCAAGCTCCCGCATCGCCTCGGGGGTGACGAACGGATCGTAGGCCAGCACGCGCAGGTTGAACCCCTTCGCCCGCCGCGCCACGGCCCTGGCGATGTTGCCGAACGCCACCAGCCCGAGCGTCTTGCCGGAGATCTTCGGCGTGCCGCCCATGCCGGACATCGCCTGCGCCCACTTGCCGGCCCGGGTCATGTCGGCGCAGAAGACGACCTTCCGGTTGACGGCCAGCAGCAGCGCGAACGCCTGGTCCGCGACCTCCTCCGTGAACACATCCGGTACGTTGACGACCGGGATGCCGGCGGCTGTCGCGGCTTCCACGTCGATGCGGTCCACCCCGATGCCCGTGGCCTGGATGATCTTGCACTGCTTGAGGCTGGCGATGACGTTGGCAGAGACGCGGACCTTGAGGCCGGCGATGATCGCATCGGCATCCGCGACCTGCGTGATGTAGCTCGCCTCGTCCTCGGCGAAGACGGGCACCAGCTCGGCGTCAATGGGGTCCAGGGCGACTCGCTCGTGTTCGAGCGTCGTTCCGCGCGGATTGGTCACGACTACCTTGAAGGTCATGGTGCTCCCCTTCGGCTCAGGCGGCGCTGCGTGGCCGCCCCGGCGGAAGGATGGCCCGGGCGCACGGGGGTGTCAAGGCGCACGGGGGTGTCAAGGCGCACGCGCAGGGCGGCTCATCAGACAGCAGCGGAGGGGGCCGGTCGGGTACCGTTCCGCAGACGGCGGCCACCGGCATCAGCGGCAGGCACCTTGGGAGTGGGACGGAATGCAGGTGGAGGCCAGAAGCGCGAGCGTGCCCCAGAGCTGCCACGCCGAGTGGACGGTGAGGCGGGCGTCGTGAGCACGGGCGCAGCCGCGGCCAGCCGGGGCGTCTGGCTGATGATCGTCGTGCTGACGTGCGGCACGTTCCTGGCGACCAGCAGCGGCACGACGCGCTCGCCGTTCCTGCTCGACATGGCCCAGGATCTGGGGACGGACCTGCCAGCTGTCGCCAACCTCGTGGCGATCATGTCCGTGAGCTGGGGCATCATGTCGCTGGTCGCCGGGACGCTCTCGGATCGGGTTGGCCGCAAGAACATCCTGGTGGGCGCGGTCATCGGCGTTGGCGCGGCGATGGTCGGCATCGGGACGGCCCAGACGTACCCGGTCGCCGTGTTCTGGGCGCTGGCGGGCGGCATCGGCGGCGGCAGCTTCATGGGGACCGTCTTCGCCACCGTCTCCGATCACGTCGGGCCGGCCACGCGCGGGCGCTCGCTCGGCTGGGTGATGACCGGCCAGTCGCTCTCACTGGTGCTGGGCGTCCCCGTGGCGACGCTGATCGGCGCGCAGATCGGCTGGCGCGGCGCGCACCTGACGTTCGCGGCGGCCACGATCCTGGTTGGCCTCAGCATCCTGCTGGTGGTGCCCCGGCGCGGACAGTTCCAGGCGACGGCCCGCGAAGCGGCGGCAGGCGCGCCCCTCCAGACGATCCTGCGCCCGCGCATCCTCTCTTTGCTGATCTCGGGCACCACCGAGCGCGTCTGCTTCGCCGCGATGTCGGTGTATCAGGCGACGTTCCTGATCTCGACCTACCACGTCTCGCTCGACGTGCTGGCGGGCGCGCTGCTGTTGGTGGCGCTCGGCAACCTGTTCGGGAACATGGCTGGCGGGCAGCTTGCGGATCGTGTGGCCTCACGCGAGGGGATGTACGGGCTGTCGCTGGTGCTGACCGGACTGATCGTGCTGCCGTTGTTCTTCTGGACGCCGCACCTGGACGTCTCGATCGCGCTCGGCTTCGCCTACTCGTTCGCCAACGCAGTCGGGCGGCCGGCCTTCATGGCGGCGCTCAGCTCGGTGCCGGAGTCGGTGCGCGGGACGGTCCTCGGCCTGAACGTGACGTTCGCGAGCGTCGGCTGGCTCACGTCCACCACCATCGGCGGCTGGCTGGTGACGGGGACGGACTACGGGTTCGCCAGCCTGGGGGTGTTCTGCGCCGCCTCCGCGTTCCTGGGCACGGCGGTGCTGGTGGTCGGGCGGCTGCTCGGCAGCCGAGTCGTCCTCTCCGAGACCCCCGACGGCAAGGCGCCGGTCGTCGCCCGGTAGCGCCGGGCCGGCAGGTGCCAGCCGTGCTGTTGCTCCCGCCGACCGTCGTAGCGCCCGGTGGCGCCGGGCCAGCAGTCGAGGCGTCAGGGGGCGATGACGAGCCGGTCGCGCCCGGCCGCCTTGGCCTCGTAGAGGGCGCGGTCGGCGCGGTCGAGCCACACTGCCTGACTCTCGCCGCGCTTCAGCTCGGCCAGCCCCATCGAGGACGTGATGCGGAACGGCTGGCTGTCGCTGTTGACAGTGACCTGGCGGATGCTCTCCAGGAAGCGCGTCGCCAGGCGGGTGCTGTCGGCGGCGCTGGTGCGCGGCAGGATCGCCACCAGCTCATCGCCGCCGTAGCGGGCCACGAAGTCCGAGCGGCGCGGGAAGCTCCGCACGAGATGGTCTGCGAAGATGCGCAGGGCCTCGTCGCCGGCGCGGTGGCCGTACCGGTCGTTGATCGTCTTGAGGTGATCCAGGTCGACCAGCACGAGGCAGGCGGCGTCGGCTGAGACCGACGCCAGCCGGAACATGCGCCCGAACGCCCGGTCGAACGCGCCCCGGTTGAAGACGCGGGTGAGCCCGTCCAGGCTGCTCTCGCGGCGGACCTCCTGCAGCTCCTCGGAGAGGGCGGCGATGCGGGTGTCCAGCTCCACTAGCTGCGCCCGGACCACGCGGTTGCGGTCCTCCAGCAGGCAGGTCAGCAGACCCGCGACGGTCGAGACCTCCTGCTGCAACGCCTGGACGGACTCCAGGCTGGACGCGGCGCGCAACCGCTCGACGTGCTCGGCGAGGCGGCTGTCGCCGGCCTGATCCTCCACAAGATTGGTGGCCAGCCGCTCGGTCAGGTCGGCGATCACCTCCCGCAGGTTGCCGAGGCTGGTGGTGATGGCGGTGGTCTCCTGCTCGCGCCGCCGGGCGAAGAAGTGACGCGCGCCGACCCAGTCACGTGGCTGGCGCGCGGCAGCAGGATCGTTGGGGTCAGCGTCAGGATGCGGCGCGCCAATCGCCAGGTGCTTGGCCCAGGCGTCGCACTGGCGGGCGAAGGTGGTGATGTCAACGCCGCCGATCTCGAAGGCGTGCTGCCCGAATGAGCGCAAGAACTGAACTGCGGTGTCAAGGGCCTCGTCAAGGCCAGAATGCGCCGCCGGGGCGTCGTCAACGCCCGACGCTTCACGCATCGGCGCAGGCGCGTCACGAACAGCTACCTGGGATGAGCGCTTCCGCCAGAGCATATCCCCGCCCTACCGCCGCCGTGTGCACCGTCGAAGGAGTCCCCCGCTCCCATGATGCATGCGGCCTGCTGAGAAGTTGAACGGGAGTTCGCCCCGCAAAGGGCCGCCACAGACTGAACGGAGCATGGACATCGACGCAACAGACCCGCCCGCCGCCCCAGGGCGATTGCCTGTTCGTTGGCAGTCCCGAAAGGCGGCAAACGAGCAGTCGGGGCTTGAAAGCCCCGACGAGGCTACACGACGAGACCACCATGCAATTGCCCTGCTCGCCGCCCCGGCCTACACTCGCCGTGCGGTGTAGATCGAGGTGTAGAAGGTCCGCTCGACGAGGCCGCCGAACTCGCGCTCGGCGATGGCCCCCAATGCGGCGAGCACCTCCGACCGGCGGGGCTCAGGCAGGCCGCTGACGTTCGGGAAGGTGCTGTACAGCGCGCGGATCTGGCTCGGGGTGAAGCGGGCCGGCCACGGCATGATCTCGTGGTCGATCTCGTCGAACAGGCCGGCCGCCCGCAGGTCGGCCAGCCGGGCCTCGGCGTCGAGCGGAAACGGCAGCCGTCCGTCTGCATTGGCAGCCGGCCGGCCGAGCGGCTCCATGACGTGCTTCGTCGCCTCGTGGAACGCGTCCACGCCGAACGAATCGCCGAACACGTTCCACCAGTTCGCCAGCCAGCCGCCGGACCTCAGCAGGCGGCCGGCCTTCGCCAACGCGACCGGCTGGTTGAGCCAGTGGAACGCCGTCGCCGACACGATGAGGTCGAACGACGACTCGTCAAGCGCGGCCTCCTCGAACGCCGCGACGTGCAACACGATCGAGCGCCCCTCCGACCGAAGCTGCTCGGACAGGTACCCAGCCAGCCGTTCGTCCGGCTCGACAGCGACAAGCGGGTCAGCGCCGAGCGCGAGCAGCCGGCGCGTGGCAAGGCCGCTGCCGGGGCCGATCTCCAACGTCGCTGCGCCGGGCCGGAGGCCACACCGTGCGGTCAGGATCTCGTAGACGCGGGACGGATAGTCTGGCCGGGCGCGATCGTAGCCAGCGGGATCGCCGCCGAACAGGCGACGGTGGTCCGGCGTGGGGGTGGTCATCTCGCCTCCTCCAGTCGCTCAGGTACATCGCTCGGGGGGTATCACGCAGGGCCGTCAGGCTGAAGCGCCGATGCCGTGCTCGTAGACCTCGCGCACGATGTCCTCGATGGCCGGCTCCTCAATGGTCAGGTCGCGGAGCCGGGCGGCAGCCGCCACCTCCGCGATGATCTGGGCGGCCGTCGTCTCGCTGCGGCGGAAGCGGAGCCACTGGCGCGGTCCGTCCGTGCGGCTGACCGTGGCCCCGGGGATGGTCAGGGGCGGGGCGGCTTCCTCCAGATCGACCACCACGGTCCGCTCGTCGCCGTACTGCGCGCGGATCGTGTCCAGGCTGCCGTCGTAGATCACCCGCCCGCGATCGATGATCAGCATGCGGCTGCACAGCCGCTCGATGTCGGCCATGTCGTGGGTGGTCAGCAGCATCGTCACACCCTGGTCGCGGTTGATCTGCGCCAGCAGCTCGCGGATACGCGCCTTCGCCACCACGTCCAGCCCGATGGACGGCTCGTCCAGGAAGAGGACGGGCGGGGCGTGCAGCAGGGCCGCCGTGAGGTCGCCGCGCATCCGCTGGCCCAGCGAGAGCTGGCGGACTGGCGTCTGCATGAAGCTGCCCAGCTCCAGCAGCTCGGCCAGGTAGCCGAGCCGCTGGCGGTACGCCTCGGCTGGCACCCGGTAGATGTGGCGCAGCAGCTCGAACGACTCGACCAGCGGCAGATCCCACCAGAGCTGCGAGCGCTGCCCGAACACCACGCCGATGCGCTTCGCGACCTCCAGCCGCTGGCTGGCCGGATCGAGGCCGGCCACGCGGACATGCCCGCCGCTGGGCTGAAGAATGCCGGTCAGCATCTTGATGGTGGTGGACTTGCCGGCGCCGTTCGGCCCGACGTACCCGACCATCTCCCCGGGCGCCACGGTGAACGAGACGCCGGCCACGGCGGCCACGTCCACAGCTTCGCGGCGGATCATCCGCAGCAGGCCGTCCTGCCGCCGCCGGTGGACCCGGAACGTCTTGCGAAGATCATCAGCCTCGATCATGCGATGTCCCTTCCCGGGGCGAATGCAAGCATCCGCGCGCCGTGAAACCGAAGACCCAGAACCCGAAACCCATCGCTCACGATCCTGTGCCCTGGTAGTGGCGCACGCCGAACGCCCAGCACAGGCGCGCCACCAGCAGGAAGAGCACGGCGACGACCGGCGAGCAGAGCTGGAGGAACGGCGGCAGGCCCAGCGGGTCCGGGCGTTCGAGAATGTAGAGTGCTGGCAGGTAGCTCACGAAGATCAGCGGCACGACGTAGGTGAAGAACCAGCGGATGCCCTCGGCGTAGATCGGCATCGGGTACGACACGAGCGCCTCGCCGCCGTAGGTGAAGACGTTGGTCACCTCGGAGGTCTGGACGGTCCAGAAGGTGATGGCCGCGCCGATGACCCAGATCGATGTAAAGATGACCGCGCCGCCGGCCAGCGAGAGGGCCAGCACGGCCAGCTTGTCGAGGCTCCAGGTCACGTCGAGCCAGCTCACGGCCAGCGCGAACACCGTCACGCCCTGAGCGATCCGCCCGAGGCGGCGGATCTGCACGTCGCTCGCCAGCACCTGTGCGAACGTCCCGACCGGGCGGGTCAGCACACGGTCGAACGTGCCGAGGCGGATCATCTTGCTGAGGCCGTCGAAGCCGCCGCACACCAGGTCGGACACCCCGAAGGCGATCCCGCCCAGCCCGTACAGAAACGCCACCTCGGGGAGCGTCCAGCCGGCGATGCTCGGGAACTGCGTGAAGAGCAGCAGCACCATCAGGAAGTCGGTGAAGGTCACGACGAATTGGCTGGCGGCCATCAGCAGGAACGAGGTGCGGTACTGGAGCTGAGCATTGACCTGGGCGCGGACCAACGCGAGGTAAAGGTCGAGGTTGGCGCGCATCCCTCAGCCCCCCTGCACCACGAGCTTGTGCAGCGCCGCCGACAGCACCAGCCGCCCGAGTGCCAGCAGCGCCACCAGCCAAAATGCTTGCAGCGCCAGCGCCGCCAGCACGTCCGTCCCGGACAGCTTGCCCAGGAACACGTCGATGGGGATGGCCACCATCGCCGCGAACGGCGAGAGGTAGCCGATCTCCCGCAAGCCATCCGGCCACATTGCGATGGGCACCAGGAAGCCCGAGAACAGCATCCCGATCATCATCGCGATGCCAGCCGTCCCCCGATGGTCCGTCCACCAGAACGTCGAGAGATTCAGGCAGAAGCGCCAGCCATACGAGACCCCGACCGAGAGGATGACCGTCGGGACCAGCGCCAGCCAGATCAGCGGATCGCCCGGCAGCGTGATCCCGAACGCGACCATGCCGACCACGAACGGCGGCGCCGACCGCGCCACGAACTGGTAGAGCGCCCGGCCGTAGTCCTGGGCCATCCAGGCAAATTGATAGTCGTAGGGGCGTGAGAGATCGCTGGCGACGCTCCCGTCCTGGACCGACTCCGCGATGGGCCACCAGCCCCACAGCCCGATCAGCGCGGCCATCCCCTGGGTGATGAAGGTGAACGCGAGGGTGTCTGCCAGGGTGTAGCCGCCAACCTCCCCGCGCGCCTCGTACAGCGCGATGAACATGTAGGCCCGCAGGAACCCGAAGAACGTGTTGGTGATCGCACCCGAGATCGCCGCCGTGCGGTAGATCGCCGTTCGCCGATAGCCGCAGCGCGCCAACTCCCAGTAGAGCCGCACGTGTGCTCCTTCCGCCGGCCGGAGGCCGGTCTGCTTGTCACGTGGCCGGTCTTGCTCAGCACCGTCGTCGTGGACCTGGACTGCGTCGATTTGCGGGGACGCGAAAACAGCCCTGCGCCGAAAAACGGGGCCAGGGCACGCCAGGATGCTCGGAGAGTACGCCCTCGCGCTCGCAGAGCACGCCAAAGAACCCGATCCCCCAGCATCACGGGGGGTCGGGAGTCAGATCTGACAGCTCCAGACTGTAGCAGACGGCTTGCCGTGGATGCCGCTGCGTGCTTACCGTGTGCGCAGCACGAAGACCGGCACGAGGAGCAGGCAGGATGGTCGTATCGGCACAGCGCAGCACGGCAGCGGAGGCGCTCGGCGGACCGCAGAACGGCGCGTATCGTCCGCCGTCGGTGGGGATGAACGGCGTCGTCAGCACGGCGCACGGGCTGGCCGCCACGGCCGGCCTCCGCATCCTGATGGAGGGCGGCAACGCCATCGACGCCGCCGTGGCCGTCGGGGCGGCGCTCGGGGTCGTCGAGCCGTTCATGTCCGGCCTGGGCGGTGGCGGCGGCTTCATGCTGTTCCACGAGGGCACGACCGGCCAGGTCTACGGGCTCGACTACATCGGGCTGCCGCCGGCCGCGTCCGATCCGACCGTCTTCAGCAGCATCGAGGCGATCAGCCGCGACGTCCGCTCCTCGACGGTCCCGGGGACGCTCGGCGGGTGGCTGGCGGCGCTGGAGCGCTTCGGCACGATGGACCGCGCCGCCGTCTTCAAGCCGGCCATCGGGTTGGCCGAGGGCGGCTGGCCGATCACCCCGTTCGCCGCGAAGCAACTGTCCGAGTGCGAGAAGGCGCTGGGCCGGTTCGAGTCGTCACGCGGGGAGTATCTGCCGCAGGGCCGCCCGCCCGTCAACGGCGAGGTGGTCCCGCGCCCGAACCTGGCGCGAACCTACCGCGAGGTGGTCGAGGGCGGCGCGGAGACGTTCTACCGGGGCGCGCTGGCGAAGCGGATCGCGACGGCCACCCAGGCGGCCGGTGGCTGGCTGACCGAGGCCGACTTCGCCGCCTTCGCGCCCAAGTGGGTGGAGCCGCTCTCGATCACCTACCGGGGCCGGACGATCCAGACGTTGCCGCCACCGTCGCTCGGGCTGCAGTACCTGGAGTGCCTCAAGATTCTGGAGGCGTTCGACCTGCCGGAGATCGGTCACAACTCCACGGAGTACCTGCATCTCCTGCTGGAGACGATCAAACTCGCCAGCGCCGACCGCACCCGCTGGAGCCGCGAGCCGAACCCGGTCATCCAGGCGTTGATCTCGCCCGAGTACAGCGCCGCGCGCCGCGCGTTGATCGACCGCGAGCAGGCCCAGCCCAGCGAGGGCGAGCGCTACCTGCCCGTCAAGCAGGGTGAGGTCGCGCCGGGCGACCCTGCCCGCTACGCCCGCGATCACACCACCCACTTCGAGGTCGCCGACCGCTGGGGCAACATTGTGGCGATTACCCAGAGTCTCGGGGCCGCCTTCGGGAGCGGCTTCGTGGCCGGCGACACCGGGCTGGTGCTCAACAACTTCCTCTACTGGACGGACCTGGACCCGGCCAGCCCGAACTACATGGCGCCCGGCAAGCCGCGTGAGAGCGCGATGTCTCCATGCATCGTCTCGGAGAACGGGCGGCCCATCCTGGGAATCGGGACGCCCGGCTCCTACGGCATCCTGCAGACGACGCTCCAGATGCTGATCAACAAGCTGGACTTCGGGATGAACATCCAGGCCAGCATTGAGGCGCCGCGCGTGCGGGCCTTCGAGCGCACCCTGGTGGATGCCGAATCGCGGATCTCGGCGGACACGCTGGCCGGGCTGCGATCTCGCGGCCACGACATCAACGAGCTGGAAGGCTGGACCTGGAAGGTCGGCGGCGGCCACGGCGTCGCCATCGACCCAGACTCCGGCGTGCTGACCGGCGGCGCGGACCCGCGCCGGGATGGCGTCAGCGTAGCGTTCTAGACGCCTCGCTCAGGTTGACGGACGCGTTGCAGCGCGTGGGGGGGGGGACAAGCCTCCGCGCTGCAAGGGCGATCTCCGCGGCGGGCGTACCCTGCCCGCCCGTTTTCTCCGCGATGTGCGGAAGATGACGCCCGGACCCGTCCCGCGTTGGCGCGCGCTTACGTTGCTCATACGCGGCAGGGATGACAACCGTGCACGGGTCGGTCTCTGACAGCGCAGCAACCGCACCGTACGCGCGGGCAGGATGCCGGCGAGGTTGTTTGCAAAACTCAGGAGCGCTACGATGAGGGCCGCGATGACTGAGGACGTTCTCCAGGATGGTGCTCTCGCGCAGGAGCGCCGGCAGCATCCTAACGAGCTGGAGCGCGTCTACGCCCAGGCCCAGGCGTACGCCGACGAGCTGCAGCAGTTGTATGCCCAGCGCAACGCCGCCGAGGCCGAGCTGGCCCGAAAGGTCGAGGAGCTGGAGCGCTCCCACGAGCAGCTGCTCGCCTACGCGACCGACCTTGGCGCGCTCAACAGCCTGCTCCGCGCCACCTATCGCCAGACCCTCGAAGCGCTCGGGCGGGCCGTCGACCGGCGCGACGGCATGACCGGCGGTCACTGTGTCCGTGTGGCCGAGTACAGCCGCCTCCTGGGCCAGCGGATCATCGGGCCGAAGCCGCAGGATCTCCAGGTGCTGGAGTACGGCGCGCTCCTCCACGACGTCGGCAAGATCGCCGTCCCCGACGCGATCCTTCGCAAGAACGGCCCCCTCACCGACGAGGAGTGGGCCATCATGCGCGAGCATCCGTGCCTCGGCCACGAGATCCTGTACGGGATCGGGTTTCTGACCAACTCCCTGCCCATCGTGCTGCACCATCACGAGCGGTTCGACGGCCAGGGCTACCCGCACGGGCTGCGCGGCGCGGCGATCCCGCTCGGGGCGCGCATCTTCTCGGCCGCCGACGCCTTCGACGCGATGACCGCCGACCGCCACTACCGCCAGGCGCTCTCGCTCGACGAGGCGATGGCCGAGCTGCACAAGAACAGCGGGACGCAGTTCGACCCCGAGGTGATCGCCGTGATGGACGAGCTGGCCGACGAGCTGTACGCGCTGCGGACCCACGGCTGAGGCGCGAACCGAGCCACGGCTGACGCGCGCGGTGTCGTGTCCGCCTGCACGGCAGGCCTGCCGACCGCCATACTCCTTGGAACGCTTCTGCAGGCTCGCTGCGCGCTCGCCTGTTCCGGGAGGTTCCATGCGTATCGCCATCGTTGGCGCGGGGGGCGTCGGCGCGTACCTCGGCGTCCTGCTCGCCGGTCAGAACCACCAGATCACGCTGATCGACCGTGGCGAGCACGTCAAGGCGCTCGCCCGTGACGGCGTGCACATCACCAGCCGCGCGCGCGGTGAGCTGCGTGCGAAGCTGCCGGCCACCAGCGACCCGGCCTCGGTCGGCGAGGTTGACCTCGTGCTCTACTGCGTCAAGACCTACCACAACGCCGAGGCGATCCCCTCGATGCGTCCGCTGGTCGGCCCCGAGACGCGCATCCTGACGCTCCAGAACGGCGTCGGGAACGTCGAGCAGCTAGCCGAAGCGTACGGGGCACGGGCGGTGCTCGGTGCGGCGTTGACGGGCGGCGGTACGCGCGTCGCCCCTGGCAAGATCGATCATGTGCTGCCCGTCGAGTCCGAGGTGCTGGAGCTAGGCGCGCTGGACCCGGCCTCGCGGCCGGCCGCCGAAGCTGCCGTGGCCGTCCTCCAGCCGACCGGCCTGACGGTCCGACTGGTGGAGGATATCCAGCGGACGCTCTGGATCAAGGTGCTGGCGATGGCGTCCCTGGCGTCCGTCGGCTGCCTGACGCGCGTCGGGACGGCGGACTGGCGAGAGCATCCTGGCACGCGCGGCCTGTACGCCAGCCTGGTCACGGAGGCGGCGGCTGTCGGGCGGGCCGAGGGGCTGGACATCGACGACGCGACGGTGACCCAGATGCTCGGGCAGCCGGACCGGCTCGGCCCGGCGCACCGCACCTCGATGGCGGCGGACCTGGAGCGCGGCGTCCCGATGGAGGTCGAGGCGGTGCAGGGCGAGGTCGTGCGTCGCGGCGCGAAGCACGGCCTCAGCATCCCGTCGTTCGAGGCAGCCTACGGGGTGCTGGCGCTGCTGAACAGCCGCGCACAGGCCTGAGGGGGATGCCGCGGCCGCGCCCGCTGCACGCCCGCCGCGCGAGCGAGCGCGCGACCACGCCGATGTCGACGGGGCATCCCGAGCGGGTTCCGGGCTGCCGTTCCCCGTCATCCCGAGCGGAGTGATCCATTCGGCGAGCGCAGGGCAAGCCTTGCGATTTCCCATCCCGTCATCCCGAGCGGCGTGAGCCTGCGAACGAAGTCGAGGGATCTTCCCCGGCACTCGATACGGTCTGTTCGAGAAAGATCCACTCCGCTCGTTCCTCGCCGCGGTCGGGATGACGAGTGGGGCGTGTTCCTCGCCGTGGTCGGGCTGATGAATCCGTCATGTCCAGTGTGCTGATGTGCTCGCGCGGGCACGGCGCTTGCGCCTGCTGGTGGCAGCACGCTGAAGGAGGCCTGCATGGCAGAGCTCAGCATGGCGCAGCGGGACAAGCTCAAGGACTCGCAGTTCGCGTACGTCGACACGGGCGGTGAGCGGCATCTGCCGATTCACGACGAGTCGCACGTCAGGAACGCCTTACAGCGCTTCGGGCAGACCCACTTCGAGAACGCCCAGGCGAAGAAGCACGCGGCGCAGGCCATCCTGAAGGCCGCGACGTCGCACGGCATCGAGGTGTCCGACGACGACGACGTGAAGCAGGCAGCCGGCCGCTAGGCTCGTCAGATGGTCACACACAAGCGGCCCCGGAGCGTGCTCCGGGGCCTCCTGTCTGAGAACTGAAGTCCGATAACTCGCCGTCAGCCTTCGATGGCCTTGACCTGCCGCACGACCGCGTCCGCTTCCTTCTGGAGGCTCGCCGCGATGTCCTTCATCACCGTCTCGGCCGGCTCCTTGTTGATGGTGATCCGGTCCAGACCCTTCACCAGGATCTGCTGGCCGTTGGGCACGAAGACGCGCGCCACGTCCTGCGGGCGGACCAGCGCCAGCTGCTTGCCGGCCGTCTCGAAGTTCGGCTTCTTGGAGTAGAACTCCTTCATCGCCGCGCCCTCGATGGCCGACTTGCGGACCGGCATGTAGCCCGTCGCCTGCGCCCAGATCGCCGTCTGCTCGGGCGAGGTGGCGAACTGGGCGAACTTGAAGGCCGCTTCCTGCTTCTCCTTCGGGGAGGCCGCCAGGATGCCGAGGCCCGCGCCGCCCGTCGGGCAGCCAAACCCGACTGGCCCCTTCGGCAGGAACGCCGTGCCGATGGGGAACTTCGCGTTCGCCTCGTGGCCGGCCAGGCCACCCGTCGAGCCGATCAGCGAGGCTGCGACGCCGCCCCGGAAGTCGTTGTCAGGGCTGGACGGCGTGCTGGCCCAGCCATCGACGACCGTCTGGCGCAGGAACTCGCCGGCGTCGATGGCCGGCTTCTCGGCGATCTTGATGGTGAAGTCCGGGTCGGAGTAGGCCCCGCCCCAGCCCCAGACGTTGCTCTGGAACGACCACTCGATGTAGCCGCCCGCACCCGAGTGCGCGATGGCGTACCGCGAGACGTTCGCGCCGTCCTTTTTGAGAAGCTTCGGCGCCCACTCCTTGAGCTCCATCCAGCTCTCGGGGCCGCGCTCCGGCAGGCCGGCTTCCTTCCAGGCGTCCTTGTTGTAGTAGAAGAGCGGCGTGCTGCGGGCGTACGGCAGCCAGTAGAGCTGACCCTTGCGGGTGCCTTCGTTGGCGAACGCCTCGATGTAGTCGTTCTTGTCGACGTTGTTCGCCTTCATCAGATCATCCAGCGGGATGATCGCCTTGTTCAGGTAGAACTTGAACCACCAGACGTCCGAGAGGATCGAGATGTCCGGGGCCTGCCGAGCCTGGAGCGCGGCCGTCAGCTTCTGGCCGGTCTCCTCGTAGCTGCCCTGGAACTGGTTCTCGACGACGATATCCTTCTGGCTCTGGTTGAAGCGGTCCACCATCGCCTGCATCTGATCGCCGTTATTGGCGGTGAACGACGACCAGAGCGTGATCTTGAGTCCGCCGGCCGCGCCGGCGGCCGGGGCCTGCGCGGCCGGCTTGGCGGCTTCGGCCGGCTTCGCAGCCTCGGCCGGTTTGGCCGGGGCGGCCGTCGCGGCGGGCTGGGCCGCCGGCGCGGCCGGCTTGCTCTCGGCCGGCTTGGACTCGGCGGGCTTCGTCTCGGCCGGCTTGCTCTCGGCCGGCTTGGCCGCCGGCTGCGACGACGAGCAGGCGCTCAACAGCGCCAGGCCAGCCGTACCCACCAGACCACCGAGCAACCTTCGACGTGTCAGGCTGTGCATGCTGTGTTCTCCTCCCAGAGAGCGGTTCGGACGAGACTCCCAGGCGCGGACGGCTCCCGCGGGCACGCCGCGCTCGCGGACGCCCCGGAGCCGTGCCCGGGCCACCGGGCCGCGCGGTCTATCCCTTGACGGCTCCGGCTGCGATCCCCTCGACGATGTGGCGTTGCGCCCACAGAAAGACCACCAGCAGCGGCAGGATCACGTAGAGCGCGCCGGCCATCACGACGCCCCACTGCGTGTTCCCCTCCTGGTCGAGCATGCGCGAGATACCGATGGGCAGCGTCCGCATGTTGTCGGTGTTGGTGATGATGAGCGGCCAGAGGAAATCGTTCCAGACATCCTGCGTGGCCAGCAGCCCGAACGTCACCAGGACCGGCATCGAGAGCGGCAGCATGATCGCCCAGAGGGTTCGCAGGTGCCCGGCCCCGTCCACCTTCGCGGCATCGAGGATCTCGCGGGGCAGGGCCAGGAACGCCTGCCGCAGCAGGAACGCCCCGACCGCCGTGGGGACGTGCGGCAGGATCAGGGCCGTGTAGGTGTTGATCAAGCCCCAGTCCGCGAACAGGATGTAGTTGGGGACCACTACCACCTGCGGTGGGATCATCAACGCGCCAAGGATCAGCGCGAAGATCAGGTTCTTGCCCGGGAAGCGCAGCATCACCAGGGCGTAGGCGGTCGTGGCGCCCATCGTCAGCTTGCCGAAGACGCTGACGACGGTCACGAAGGTGGTGTTGATGTAGTAGAGGCCGAACGGGGCGGCGTTCCAGGCCAGCGGATAATTCGCGAGCGTGGGGCTACGCGGGATCAGCGTGGCCGGGATCAGGTAGATCTCGCTGGTCTCTTTGAAGGTGGCCGAGAGCAGCCAGCCGAGCGGCAGCCCGATCACCGCCACCGCGACGAGCATTGCCGCGTAGCCGGCGAGACGCAACGGCGTGCTGGCGAGACGAGCACGGCTGGCGGCCGACGTCGCCTGCCCACCGACCTGGCGTGCAGCAGCCATCAGGCCACCCCCTGCGCGCCAGGAGTGGCAAACCACATGCCAGTGCGAGAAGCGTCCCGGCGAGAGGTGTCCTGGGCGGATGCGACTTGCTGGCTCATGCGGAGTAGGTCACCCGTCGCTCGACGTAGCGGATCTGAATCAGCGTGACGACGAAGAGGAAGAGGAACTGGAAGACGGCGGCCACACCGGCCTGCCCGGCGTGGAACCCGATGAACCCCTGCTCGTACAGGTAGTAGAGCAGGTTGGAGGTCGCGTCGACCGGTCCGCCGCGCGTCAGCACGTGGATCAAGTCGAACGTCTGGAAGCTCGCCAGGATGCCGGTGATCAGCAGGAAGAAGGTGATCGGCGCGAGGCCGGGGATGGTGACGTGGCGGAAGCGCTCCCAGGCGTTCGCGCCATCGGTCGTGGCCGCCTCGTACAGCTCGCGGGGGATCGCCTGGAGGCCGGCCAGGAAGATCACCATGGTGTAGCCGAGGTGCTTCCAGGTGTAGACGATGATGACGGCCGGCATCGCCCAGGCCGAGTCACGAAGCCAGTTCGGCGGCACCAGGTTGAACGGCGAGAGGAGCGTCCGCAGCAGGCCGTAGGTCGGGTCGAAGATGTAGACCCAGACCACGGCGATGGCCGCGCCCGAGAGCATGTACGGCGCGAACAGGACGCTGCGGGCGGCGTCTCGCCCGGCCAGCCGCTGGTTCAGCAGCAGCGCCAGCGCCAGCCCGAAGATCAGCGTGAAGCAAACGCCGCCGCCCATCAGCACCAGCGTGTTCCGCACCACGCGGTGGAAGTGCGGATCGGTCAGCACATCCACGTAATTCTCGAAGCCGACGTAGATCTTGACGGGCGCGAGGAAGTCCCACTCGTGGAAGCTGAGCCAGGCGTTGTAGATCAGCGGGCGGTAGTTGAAGATCGCGAACATCAGCAAGTTGGGGCCGGCCAGCAGGATGAACAGCAGCCAGTCTCGCCACTCGCGCTGCACGCGGGACGGGCCGGGCGTCGCGGCGGCCGACGAGCGGCCTAGCGCCTGGGCCATGCTTGCGGCCCCCCGTAGACAAGACGCCGAACGCCAGCACAGCGCCGCTCGCCGCGCAGACGTGAGCAAGTTGGACGCAGCAGGTGATAGTTCACGCGACCCCCGAGTGTCTGAGCCACAGCAGCAGCCGCCTCGAAGGGTGAGGTCGGGAAGCCGCTCCTGGCTCGGCCACTTGCAACGCAACGCCGCGTCCGAGTGGCGATGATACGGGCCGAGGGTTAACGGAGCAGGCGTCCGGTCGCTCGGTCTGTAAATACGAGGTTATCGCACCGTTAACTGAAAGGCAAGCCTCTGACCAGTGTCAAGGGGTGGGGTCAGTACAGCCGAGTGTACAGCCGGGGCAGCAGGCGGCCCGGCCGAATAGCAGGGCCAGATGCCCCGCCTACCGCCGGCCGCACAGGCACGCCGTCAGATCGTGGCGAGGGCCTGGAGGAACATCAGCGAGAACGTCGGGCAGCGCATCCCCGAGCGGCGTCGCTTCGGGTCGTTGGTGACGCGCGGCCCCCACCGCCCGACGTAGCCAGGGTTGGCGCCGAGCGGCGGCCACCAGGCCTGCGTCTCACGGTCCACCACGAAGTCATAGCGTGGACGTACCCCCTCGGCCGGCATCGCCGTCGGCCAGGCCACCGTCCGCTGTGCCGACGCCTGCTCGGGCACGAAGACCCCGTCTGGCTTGAGGATCAGGCCGAAGAGCGGCCCGCCCGTCTCATCCCGCGGCTTCCGGTTCGGCTCAATGGCCGGGATCTCGGTGGCGAACGTGCCCCACATGTCCTCACCGATCAACCAGGGCGTGGCCGGGAGCACGACCATCGAGCCGAGGATCTTCAGAACGATGATTCCCGGCGACCCACTCTCCCCTTCGATAGTCTCCGCCTCTCCACCGGCGATGACGTCGTCCAGGGCCTCGATCTGCGCGCAGGTGCCCTGGCTGATGTCGATGTCGCCGGGCGTGAACGGCTGCGCGTCGTGCAGGCCGGTGGTCAGATAGTTCCCGTGGGTGCCGCGCGAGACATAGATCTTCGGATGCTCTCCGATGCGCTCCACGTCCTTCCAGGGCCGCACGATCATTCCCAGGCGGTGTTCCTCGGTCGGGACGCTCGTCGGGTCGCCCACATTGCGCGAGGTCAGGCCGATGTACAGTGGCTCATTGGCCGAATTGAGCAGCACGGCGACGGACGTCCACTCGCCGGCGAAGGTCGCAAAGGTCTGACCCTCGCCCGCCTCTTCGCAGCCACGCAGGGGCTCTTCGTGGAGGGCGTAGAAGAAGTGGAACACCAGCAGCTTCGGCGCGCTCAGCCGCGCGTTCGTGATGACCCTGAAGAGGTCGAGGCCGTTCGGGGTACGCTGCCCAAACTCTCTCAGCAGCTGCTGATTGTTGAAGTACTCGACGTAGTACCACGGCTTCGCGCCCTGAAGCGCGGTGGCGTACCGCTCGGGGTCGCTGAGCGACGGGTGGCGGTTGTTGCTGGTCGCCGTGACCTCGTTCGGCGACGGCACGGACGGCTCCCAGCCGTCCAGTTCCATGAAGCGATCCTCTGACGGCGGGCGGTCTTGCTCCGCCTCTCGAATCACCAGATTCGACGGCTCGCCGATCCATACCGTGCCGCCCGACGCTTCGTCCTTCAGGCCCGCGATCTTGCCTTTGGCGATCTGCGGCCGGCGCGGGAAGACGGTGCGCGGGGCCTCGCCCCAGTCCGCCTTCTTGTCTGACCCGGGCGCGCTGCGCCAGAGCGCGCACCGTTCGAGGTAAAACTTCGGGTCAATCGGGAAGTACCGCTCGTCGGCGTGTAAGAGGAGAATCGGCTCGAAGCGCTTGGCAAGCGTGACGGCCTCTGGATTGATGCTCACGACGCCACCTCCGGGGTCCTGCCCTCTGTCTCCACGGCGTGCTTCAGGTGACGAAGGAATGCCGCGATCTGCCTGTCGCACCGCAGCAGATCGTCCCCCGTGAACCCCGATCGCGCCGCAAGCTCGATCATGCGCTGGCCGCTCGTGCCGCCCCTCGGATCGATGCCGGCCGCCCGCAGCGCCGCGATAAGCCGCTGGAGCACATCCCGCATCTCGCTGCCGGTGATCCGCCCAGCAAACCAGAGCGCTCCGAACTCCGCCAGAATGGCGCGGAGTCTCGCCTGTTCGTGGTCCGGCAGGAGGTAGGCTGTGCGGATCGCCGGACGGCTCACTTCCTGGTACGCCCGGAGGATGGCTGTCACCTGCTCGGGATGGCTCTTCATCCAGGCAGCGACGCGCTCGGCGAACTCGCGCCAGCACTCAGCGGTCCTGGGGTTGTACGGACGACGGAGAAACTCACGCTTCATCTGGTGAGGATCGAGGCGCCAGATCGTGAGGTCGTCGAGCTGCCCGGGGAAGGGGTACCGGTCCAGGTAGACGTCATTGCCGATGCTGACGCCACCACTCTTGACGGGTGGCACGCCGCCCTGGATGACCGTGTCACCCACGAGCACATCGTCGATGAACAGCCGCATCCGGGCGAAGCCGTCATGCAGCAGGCTGAGCTTGACCCATCGGCCGAGCGGGACGGCGTGAAACTGGTGGTCCGGAGCGTAGGCGTACGCGCTCTGGACGAAGTTGTTGTAGCCGCTGCCGTTCTCGAACTCCGCCCAGAGGGCGCCTTCCAGCAACCCGAATGTGAAGGAACCGTCGCCTGCGACGAGCACCGCCCGTCGTGCACTCAGCGCATCGATGCGGGCGACGACCTCGATCTTCAGCGCCACCAGCGACAGCCACTCAGGCGCGGTCGTCGGCCCGGTCGGGATCCTGACTCGGCTGGTGACCTGGGGGAACGTGATGATCCCGCTGCCAGGCTCGGCCCCGTCAAACGCGCCGCCCGTGTTGAAGGCCGTCCCGTGGTTGCGGTAGGGAGATCGGTCGGCAGGAACGCCGTCCCAGGTGTAGGCGTGTTGGCAGATCAGCTCAAGCATGTCAGCTCCTCGCTCTCGCGCATGTGCTCCATGCAGCGCCGCGGGGACAAGAGACGTGCCTGGGATCCGTGGCGGGGTGTGGTGGTGGGAGAACCGGGTTGACGACAGGGGTGCGCCCGGGGAACCTCACCCCCCGGCCCGGGGGTGAGGCCGTCCCGGCGGAGATCGTCGCTTACGGCGCGGGCGCGGCCGACGGATCGGCGGCGGACGGATCGGCGGCGGACGGGTCGGCGGCCGGCGCGCCGGCCACCGCGCTGGCGATGGTCGTCTTCAGGTCCACCTCGGCGATCATGTCGTCCGAGACCTGGAGGAGTGGCCCGATGCTCGGCGGGGTGATGCCGAACTGCGACATCTTGAGGGTGGTGCGGGCCGTCCCAATCATCCCCTCGGGCGTCAGGTTGGCGACGGTGTCGTAGGCTGTCGGGCGGACCTGCCCCTTCACGCTCTGGTTACCGATGAGCTGGAACGCCGTGTCGCCGGTCGGCAGCGGCGCGGGCAGGCCCGGCGCGCTCTGAATGATGAACTCGGCCATCGGGAAGTCCTTGGTCTGCAGCAGGTTCTGGGCCTGTGCGTCCCGCAGGGGCGCGGCGCACTTGAGCGTGCGCTGGTCAAGCGAGATCTTCGACAGCTCCTGCACCACCGAGCCATCCGCTGCCAGCACGATCTCGCCAGTGACGGCCCGCGTGGTGCAGGCAGCCTGCTTCGGCGGCTGGCCGAGGGTGGTGATGGTCATGATGTAGCGGGCCTCGTTCTCGCCTGGGATCAGCGCGAGCCGGGTCATCCCCTCGGCAAGCTGGGCCGGACGGGCCGTGCTCTCGGCGAGGCCGGGGCCGGTCGCGGCGGCGGCCACGGTCGGGCCGGAGGCGGCGAACGGCAGCAGCAGGCTGGCGGCAATGGCTGTCGCCAGAACGGCGCGCCCGGCCCGACCGCTGACCGGACCACGGCTGGGGACGGTGTGGTCAGTGCCAGCCGACGCGGTCCGCGCGCGCCCCTGACCGAACGACGAGAGAAACCCTCGCATTGACGACTCCTTGGTTGGTGATCGGTGGCCGTTTCGACTCGGGGGCGCGGCGCCGGCGATCCAGAGAGGGGGCGACCGTCGTCTGCCTGTCGAGCCGGTGTCCTGACCCAGCGTACGCTCGCCGGCCCCGCCCGCGCGGTCGAGCCGGCGACACCAGGGGTGTTCGGATGCGTACTCAGCACTTTTCGTAACGTGTCGGCGCTGTCATGGCTGCTCGTTCACGGGCAACTGTTGGCAAGCGAACAGTTTTCGCGAACGCTCCATGTGCGGTTGGCCGGCCGGCCGCCGGAACGCCGTCCTCGCCGAGCCGGTGGGAGGCCGTTGCGCGGCACGGTCACCGCCACTGGCCGACCGGCGACCGTCCCCAACACGCCCGAGACGTGCCCCTACCGCTACAATCCGACATGCTCAAGGTGCTTTCGCAACCGACATTGCGGTCGCCCGTGCTGCTCGTCGCCCTCTCCGGCTGGCCGGACGCCGGTCAGGCCGCCAGTGGCGCGCTCGAGTACTTGATCATGAAATGGGCGCCGCGCCGGTTCGCCGAGCTCGACGCCAGCCGCGCCTACGTCCAGACCAACAACCGCCCCCGCAACAAGATCACGCGGGGCGGTCAGCGGCGGCTGATCTGGCCGACGTTCGCCTGCTACGCCCTGCCGGTCCCCCAGGCCCCGCGTGACATCGTCCTGGTGCTCGGCCCCGAGCCAGACCTGCGCTGGCGCACCTGCTCGAACGCCTTGATCGACCTCGCCCAGGAGCTTGGCTGCGAGACGATCGTCACCCTCGGCGCGTACCTCGCCCCGACCTCGCACGCTGGCGCCGTCACCCTGACCGGGCGCGGCACCAGCCCGGAGCTGCGCCGGGCGCTCTCGGCGCTCGGCCTGCGCGACGGCAAGTACGAGGGGCCGACCGGCTTCCTGACCGTGCTCCAGGAGGAGGCAGTCCAGCGCGACATCGCGGCGGCGTCCGTCTGGGCGGCCAGCCCGGTCTACCTGCGGGATCTCTCGAACCCGAAGCTCTCGGCGGCGCTGCTCGGGATCGTCGAGAAGGTGCTGCGCGTCGATCTCCACCTGACCGAGCTGGACGTGGCCGGGCGCGATCTCGAACGGCGCATCGACGGCGAGCTGGAGGGGCGGCCGGACCTCCAGCGGTTCGTGCGGCGGCTGGCCAGCGACACCGACTTCGACTTCTCCGAGATGTCGGACGCCGAGGAGATCCTGGACGATCTGGAGCAGTACCTCCAGCGGCTGCGCGGCGACGAAGACGAGGACTGAGCGGCGGGGTGCTGGGTGTCCGGTTTCGGGTTTCAGGGGATGGGCGATACGCTCACCCGAAACCCGAAACCCGAAACCCGAAACCCGAAACCCGAAACCCGAAACCCGAAACCCGAAACCCGAAACCCGAAACCCGCCCTACGCCTTCGTTGCGCGCGGGTCTTTCAGCAGCGCCGTCGGGATCAGCATGACCACCGTGATCGCCGCCAGCAGCAGCAGCCCGGCCGTGAACCCGCCCGTCATGTCCTTCAGCACGCCCATCACCGACGGCCCTGAGAAGCCGCCCACCTCGCCCACCGCGAAGTAGATGCCGGCCGCCGCGCCCATCGCGCCCGCGCCGACCTCGCGCATGTCCATCAGGATGGTGAGCAGGATCGGGGCGACGCCCCCCGCGAAGAAGCCCTGCACCGCCAGCGCCACGATCAGCGGCGGGCCGGAGAGCGCGTTCACCGCCAGCAGCGACGCGCCGACCGTGATCAGGCAGGTCGCCACCACCGGCTTCCGCCCGAACTTCGCGGCCAGCCGGGCGGTCGTGATGCTGCCGGCGATGCTGGAGACGCCCGGCACCGCCGCGAGGTAGCCGGCGTCGGCCGGGCTCATGCCCTTGAACTCCAGGATCTGCGGCAGCCAGCTTCGCAAGCCGTGGTTGATCATGAACCCGGTAAACCCGACGATCACCACCAGCCAGACCGCTCGGGTCGTGAGCACCCGCATGCAGGCCTCGCGGAAGCTGGCGGCAGGCTCGCCGCCGGACCGCGCGGCCGGCCTGGGTGGGTCGCGCGCCAGTAGCCACCATGTCGCCGCGATCCCCGCCACGATGCTCCCGTAGACGGCGCACGTCACCTGCCAGGAGCCGAGGGCCGGCAGCACCAGGCTGTTGGTGGACGCCAGCGTCAGCACGCTGCCCGTTGTAGAGCCGGTGATGTAGATGCCGGACGCCGTGACGCGGGGCCGGCCGCTGAACCACGATGCGATCACCTTCGGGACGCCGATAGAGATGATCGGGCCGCCGACGCCGAAGATCGCCACCGAGAGGAACATCGTCGTGAAGTCGGCGGCGAACGCCCGCATCAGGCCGGAGAGCGCCACCAGCGCCGCGCCCAGCGCCAGCGCCCGGTGGGTGCCGACACGGTCCACGAACATGCCAGCGGGATACGAGACGCCGATGTATACCAGTTGCCACGCTCCGAGCAGCACGCCGACCTCGGAGTAGCTCAGGCGCAGGTCGGAGCGGATCGGCGTGATCAGCGCCGGCAGCGAGGACGAGACGATGCCGAAGCCGGAGTAGACGAGCCATGCCAGGGCCAGCATGCGCCAGTTGGCACGGTCCGGGCTGACGGCGGGCGTGCTGGCCGGGGCGGGCTCGCTGGCCGGCTCAGGGATGGCGCCAGCGCCAACGCCGTTGTCCCCGGGCGCGCCGCGCTCGGGGGACGTTCTGGGCGTCTGGGTGACCTCGTCGGTTGTCAGTGCTGCCCGCCTACGAGGGCCGCCATGCCTCAAAGCCGGCGCACAGCGCGCCCGCGACAATCTCTGACGGCATCTCGAAGCGCTCGATAGCCTCAGCGATCAGATCGTATCCGCGATCCTCTTCGCCGGCGGCGAACGCCTGGGTGATCTGATCCAGGAGTGAGGTCTGCTCGGAGAGCATCGCCTGCATGTCCCACCTGCTGTACCGATCTCGTGGCTACGGTACTAAACGGAGATGCGGCGCGCAAGGAGGATGGGTCTTGCAGAAATGTCTCGGAATCCGGCCCATCTCGTCACCATGCAGGCGTTGCGCCCCCCCAGGCAGGGAGCGATCGTTCCTGCGTTGCGCTCGAAATTGCGCCCCATTGGCGGCGTCAGCCATCCTCAGATGACGCGGCCGGGCCGAGACACGCCGGCCGCCAGGAGGCCGCGACGCAGGGCGACTGCGCATCTTACGATGTTCTGGGAACACCAACGAACAGGCAATCGCCCTGAGGTGAGGGGCCCGTCCCGGCGCATCCGCAGCCGTCCGGTGTACCCTGTGCCGATCCGTGCGCTGTGGCCGCACACCGCGCAGCGCGCGTCGCTCGGAGGGGAACGCGATGGCTGATGCGTCGTCGTCGGCTCAGGCTGGGGCCGGCACGTCCGACCTGACAATCATCAAGGCCGGCACGCTCGTCGATGGGACGGGCGGGCCGGCCCGGCGCGGGGTCCAGATCGTCATTCGCGAGGGGCGGATCCTCGACGTGTTGCCAGGCGGCGACACGCCGTCCGACGCCACGGTCGTCGACCACTCGGGGCAGGCGGTCGTGCCGGGGCTGATCGACGGCCACGTGCATCTCGTGTTCAGCGCCGGGCCGGATCCGCTGGCCGATCTCTACGTCGAGGACGACGTGACGCTGATGCTGCACGCCGTCCGCAACGCCCGGGTGGCGCTGGCGGCCGGCGTCACCACCGTCCGCGACCTGGGCGACCGCAACGGCGTCGTGCGGAAGCTGCGCGACGGCATCAACCGGGGCATCGCCGTTGGCCCGCGCATCATGACGGCCGGCGCCCCGATCACCATCACCGGCGGCCACTGCCACTTCCTGGGCATGGAGGCCGACTCCGAGGACGACGTGCGGCGGGTCGCGCGCAAGCAGCTCAAGGCCGGCGTGGACTGCCTCAAGATCATGGCGACCGGCGGCCGGATGACGCCCGGCACCAACCCCAAGCTGGCGCAGTACACCGTGGCCCACGTGGCGGCGGCCGTCGAGGAGGCCCGCCGCGCCGACAAGACGCTTGCCGCGCACGCGCTGAGCGCCGACGGCATCCGCGTGGCCGCCGAGGCGAAGGTCGATACCGTCGAGCACTGCAACTGGCTGGCCCGCGGCGAGGGGGTGGCGTTCGACGAGTCCACTGCCGTGCTGATGGCCCAGAACAACGTGGCCTTTGATCCGACCATGACGCCGATCCAGAGCATCATGGACGTGCCGGCCGAGCGGCTGACCCCGGTCCAGCGAGCGGCGGTCAAGATCCGCCTGGAGCTGGTCGAGGTCTTCCGCCGGATGCTGGCGCTGGGCGTCACGCTGGTGGCCGGCACGGACGCTGGCACCCGTAACAATCAGCTTGACGAGCTGCCGCACGAGATCTCGTTGTACGTGGATCAACTGGGCCTGAGCCCGGTCGCCGCCATCCACTCGGCCACGGGCCGCTCGGCCCAGGTGCTCGGCATCGACGCGGACACCGGCTCGGTTCAGGCCGGCCGCGAGGCCGATCTGCTGGTCGTGGACGGCGACCCGAGCACCGACATCCACACGCTCGGTCGGGCGCGTGCCGTCTACCGGGCCGGCCGGCTGGTGGCCGAGAACGGACGGCTGCTCTCGTAGCGAGGGTGGTAGATCGTGGGTCGAGGATCATGGATCGTGGGGCGTGGGGGGCTTTCCCTTCCCCACGACCCGCGATCTACCACCCACGATCTACGACCCTCGACCCCCAGGGCGATTGCATGTTCATTGGTGTACCCGAAGGATCATGGAACGGGCGGTCGGGGACTGAAGTCCCCGCCTACAGTCATTCCGTCGCTGCGCGACGGACGCAGGGAACAGCAGCAACAGGCGAGACTGGCGCGTCGCGCAGCGACTGCAGGATCGTAGGCGGGGCTTTCAAGCCCCGACGCCGCCGCACGACGACATCAACATGCAATCGCCCTGCCTCGACCCCTCCGCTCGTTGTTCCGTTGAGAGGTGTGGTCATAAAATATGGCCCACGCTCGCAGCGACGAGTACACGGACGTTCCACCGGATCCCCATGCCAGGCTCGCTGGACCCGGCGGCCGGCCTGGACTCGCACCATCCTCTTCTGACGCCGTCCGCGAGCGGTTTTCATACGGTCTCTCAGGGAGCGGCGTGCCAGGGCCTTTGACGACGCGACTCGCGACGATTGCCCGGCGTTTCTTCCCGTGGGTGGTGATCGACCTCCCGCTGGTCTGGTTGTCGTTTGCCATCGCGCTGGTCGTGCGGGGCGTCACGACGACCCTCGAGTACGAGCCGGCCCTCGAGTTTGCCGCCCTGGCCAGCCTGATCGTCGTCGCCTGCAACGAGGCGTTCGGCATCTACCGGCGCTGGTGGCGCTTCGCAACCTCGCAGGATCTCGTGCCGCTCAGCGTGTCGGTCGGCGTGGCGACGGTCGCCGTGCTGGCGCTGGATCTCGCGTGGCCGGGCTTCCGCCCGATGCCCCTCTCAGTCGTGTTCCTCGGCGCGTTCTTCGCCATCTGCGCGATGACCGCCGTGCGCTACCGCACCAAGCCGATGGCCGGCATCCGCCGCACCTGGCGGCGGATCATGGCCCCGCCAAACCAGAACGTCACGCGCGTGCTGATCGTCGGGGCCGGCGAGGCCGGGCAGCACCTCGGCTGGCAGTTGCAGAACGGCGCGCTGGCCGAGCGCTACCACGTCGTCGGCTTCGTGGACGACGACGCCCGCAAGCACGGAATGCTGATCCACAGTCGCAAGGTGTTCGGCGGCAAGGAGCAGATTCCCGCCGTCGTCGAGCGCGAGAACGTCGATCTAATCGTGCTGGCGATCCACACCATCACCGGCAGCGCGCTGCGCGACATCGTGGCGATCTGCCAGGAGACCTCGGCCCAGATCAAGGCCCTGCCGAGCACCCTCGCGCCCATCGAAGGCGCGCCCGTCCGCGCCAACACGGGCGCGCCGCTTGGCGACTCGCTGTTCGGCGATCTGACTTTCGAAGACCTGCTCGGGCGGCACTCGGTCCAGATCGACCGCGACCAGTGCCGCCACCTCGTGCGCGGGAAGACCGTCCTGGTGACAGGGGCCAGCGGCTCCATCGGCAGCGAGCTGTGCCGTCAGCTTGCCGATCTCCGCCCGGCCCGGCTCGTGATGCTCGACGCCAACGAGAGCGGCATCCACGATCTCTCCGTCGAGCTGCAGGGCTTCCGCTCCGACGACACCACGCTGGTGCCCGTCGTCGGAGACGTCACCCACGAGCGCCGGCTGCGCGCCCTCTTCGCCGGCGAGCGCCCGCACCTCGTCTTCCACACCGCTGCTTACAAGCACGTCCCGCTGATGGAGGAGTACCCTGAGGAAGCGGTCCGCGTGAACGTCGGCGGGACGCGCCTGATGATGCGGCTGGCCGGCGAGTTCGGGGCCGAGCGATTCGTGCTGGTCTCCAGCGACAAGGCCGTCGAGCCGAGCAGCGTGATGGGGGCCAGCAAGCGGGTCTGCGAGCTGATCGGCACCTCGATGCGCGCGCCGAATACGCTCTACACCGCCGTCCGCTTCGGAAACGTCCTCGGGAGCCGGGGCAGCGTGGTCCCGACGTTCACCAAGCAGATCGACCTTGGCGGCCCGGTCACCATCACCGATCCGACCATGTCCCGCTACTTCATGACGATCTCGGAGGCGGCCAGCCTGATCGTCCAGGCGGCCAACTTCACCACCGGCAACGACGTCTTCCTGCTGGACATGGGCGAGGAGATCAACATCCTCGACCTGGCCCGTCGGCTGATCCGCCTGCGTGGCCTGCGCCCGGACATCGACATCCCCATCGTCATCACCGGCCCCCGCCCCGGCGAGAAGCTCCGCGAGGTGCTCCACAGCGCCGAGGAGTACACCCAGCCGACGCCGCACCCCCAGGTGATGCGGGTGCTCGGGATCCGGCGGACGCTCTCCCAGGGCGAGCTGGCCCAGGCCGTGGACGATCTGGCGGCTGCCGGCGCCAACGGCGACCGCACCGAGGTCCGCCGGGTGCTCTGGCAGATCGCGCGGGACGGCGCGGCGCCACCGCAGTTGCCCACGCTGCCGGCGCCGGCCGCCGGGGCACACGCACTCGGCACAGGCGCGTCGCTGGGGTGGAACGCCGTCCCGCGGGCTGGCCCCACCGCCGCGACGATGACGCTGACGCCGGGCACGGTGGCGCTGCCAGACGCCCGCGCCCCGATCCAGGTCATGGTCGAGCGTGCCCGCCACGGGCTGGCAGATGCGGCAGACCGCGCGCTGGCGCTGGAGCCGTGGTACATCCTGCCGGTCGTGGTGCTCCTGCTGATGAGCCCGGCCGGCACGTCCTGGCCGGCCCTGCTGGTGGTCGGGCCCTGGCTGCTCAGGCTGGTGCGAACCGGTCAGCTCCTGGCGCCGACGCCGTTCAGCGTCCCCATCGGGCTGTTCGCGGCCGGCGGCGTGCTCGGAATGCTCATCACCTCCAGCCCGCTCCAGGGCAGCATTCGCCTGAACGGCCTGGTGGCGAGCATCGCGCTGTACTGGCTGATCGTGCACCATGCGACCACCCAGCGGCGGCTGCGCGGTGCGCTGGCGCTGACGCTGGGTGTGGCGGCGGCGGGCAGCGTGCTGATGCTGTTCGTGACCGCGCCCTATCTGCCCTGGGGCGCGCCGGGCGGCCCGCTGGATGGGCTGATCGCCGCGACGGATGGGCTGCGTCAACTGGTGCTTGGCGCGTCAGAGGCGCTCCAGCGGTTCCGGTTCCGCGCCTCGGGCGTGGGCGCGCTGGCGACCTTCGGGCTGGCGCTGGCCATCGGCCCGGCGCTCGCCGCCGCCCGCCGCAAGACCCGCCTCGCCTGCTTCGCGCTGGTGCTGCTGTTTCTGGGCGTCGTGATCGTCAGCGGCAGCCGCAGCTCGCTGGTGAGCGTGCTGGCCCTGATCGTCGTGCTGCTCGGGCTGCGCTACGGCTGGCCGCTGCTGGCGACGCCGTTCGTGCTGGTCGGGCTGTGGCTGCTGGTCGAGCGGCAGCTCGGTGGCCTGGGCGCGCCGGACGCCCTGCCGCTTTCCGTGAAGATTCGCTTCTGGCAGAACGCCGCCGCGATCCTCCACGACTTCGCCTTTACGGGCGTCGGGCTGGGGCAGCGGGCCGTCCGCGACGTGTACGAAGCGTCCATGCTGACCATCGGCCCGAACTTCAGCCACGCCCACAACGCCTACATCCAGGCGTACCTCGAACAGGGCCTCCTCGGAGCGCTCGGGCTGGTGAGCCTGACGATGGCCCTGTTGTTCATCGCGCGGCGGGCCGTCGCCAACGCCCGGACGCCGCTGGCCTGGAGTGTGGCGCTCTCGGCGGGCGGCGCGGCCCTGGTGCAGTTGTTCGAAGGGCTGACGGAAGTCGTGCTGCTGACGAGCGTCGGCAACGTGCTGCTGATGGTCGCGCTGGGGCTGCTGGTCGCGGCCAGCCGGGTGGACCGCCGCCAGACGCCGCCGGGCCGGATGCGGCCGGCCCTGGAGCAGCTGCCTGAGCGGGGGGTGCTGGCCTGGGTCCGCCCCGTCTTCTCGACGCCGCTGGCGGCCGGGCTTGCGCTCGTCGCCCTGGTGACGTTCACGCTGACGCCGCTCTCCAGCATCCTGCTGCTGAACCTGGGCGCTGTCGAACGGGCGCGCGCCACCCTCACGGACAACCTGCGCCGCGAGGACCGTGAGCCGATCCTCGCCCGCGCCGACCTGTTCCTGCGCCGGGCGCTGGCGGCCGACGACCGCGACGCCGCCATCTGGCGAAATCTGGCAGAGGTCTCCCTGGGGCGGGGCGATATCGGGCGCGGCCGGGAGTACCTGGGAGAGGCCCGCATCCGCACCTCCGGCGGCGACTGGTACTCGCTGTATCAGCTTGGCCGCGTCAGCAAGGATCTTGGGCTGTGGCGCGAGGCGGCCCTGGCCTGGCGCGAGGCCGGCACGACGGGCGCGAGCGCGCTCCGGAGCTGGTCTCAGGAGGCCCGCGGCCGCGATCAGTGGGACCGGGCCAGCGTGGCGCTCGTGGCGCTGGCCGAGCTGCGTCCGGACGACCCGGAGCCGGTCCAGCAGATGGTTCAGGCGATACGCCGCACGCGCGGGGGCACAGAGGCCGCCGTCCACGAGCTGCGACGGCTGGCCGAGACGGCCCCGCGCGCGCCGTGGGCGCTGCTGGAGCTGGCGAACCTGTACGACGAGCTTGGCCAGCCGGAGCTGGCAGCGGCCGCCCGTGAGTCCGCCGAGGAGCGCCGCGCCCAGTTCGGGCGCTGACGCCGCGACGCCCTGAACTGCCCCGCAGAGGTTGGCATGCATTCGACCGGCGACGGCAATCACGCGATCAAGGATGCTACCATCTGTGTTGGCCTCTGGACGGCACGACGTTCAGGCGGACGAGTTCCTCGCGCGTACGACCTGTTGTGCGCGGCCAAGGTTGACGTGACGGCAGGAGGCAGTGGCTCTCGGCGTGATCCGACCAGGCACGAGCTGGTCTGTGCCCGCTAGCGGCGGTCCCCGGATGGGGCAGTCGTGGGCTGCCGGGGCCGGCCGGTGATCCCGTGGGCGCCGGCCGCTGTGCGCGCCATCTGCGCGATGACCGTCGTCGTCGCGCTTGCGGTCCTGGCCGGCTGGGCGCTGGGCGTGCCGCTGCTCGTCAGCGAGGTCGGGCTGGCGCTGTTTGCCACGTCGACTATGGTGATCTTCACCGTCATGATCTGGCTCAGCGCGCGGAGGCTGAACGATGTGGACGATGCGCGCGGGGCCGCCGCAGGCGCCACGCGCTCCGCGCTGCACGATCGGGAGGCCTCGCATCGCCATCTCGAACAGGAGATGGCCGAGCGCGCCCGTGCCGAAGCCGAGGCGCACGCCTCTGAGGAGCGGTTCCAGGTGGCGTTCCGAGCCAGCCCGGCCGGCATGGCCCTGCTGCGGCTGTCCGACCAGACGTTTGTGTCCGTCAACGAGAGCTGGCTGGCGACGATGGGCCTCACGGCGGCTGAGGTCATCGGGCGGACCGCCGACGAGCTGCGCCTGATCGACCCCGTCGAGCGGGAGGCGATGCGCGAGCAGGCCAGACATCCGGGTACGTTGGTCAACGCCGACCTTCGGTTTCGGACGAGCAGCGGGGCGCTGCGTCATGGGTTGATCTCGACGCAGATCGTCCAGGTCGGCGGGGAGCCGCACATCCTGGCGACTGTGATCGACATCACGGACCGCGTCTTCGCGGAGCAAGAGCTGCGAGATGCCAACCTCCGCCTCGAATCGACCCTCTCCGAGCTCCGCGCGACCCAGCAGCAGCTCATCGAGCAGGAGCGGATCGGTGCGCTGGGTCAGCTTGCCAGCGGTATCGCGCACGACTTCAACAATGCCCTCGGCCCGATCCTCGGCTACAGCGACTTGCTCCTGGAGGAGCCGGCTCTCCTCGAAGACCGCGCCGTGACGCTGGAGTACGTCCGCGCCATCAACACCGCTGCCCAGGGCGCGGCCGGCGTAGTCGCACGCCTGCGCGACTTCTACCGCCGACGCCAGAACGGCGACAGTGTGGGTCCGGTCCACGTCCCGGACGTCATCGCGCAGGCGATCTCGCTGACGCGGCCCCGCTGGAAAGATCAGGCGCAGGCGCGCGGACTGACCATCGATATCCTCGTGGAGGTTCACGACGTGCCGCCGCTCAACGGCAGCCCCGCCGACCTGCGCGACGCGCTGGTGAACCTCATACTCAACGCGGTGGATGCCCTGGAGCGCGACGGCGAGATCGCCCTCCGCGCCCGGGTCGACGATGCTCACGTCCTCGTCGAGGTGGCCGACACGGGCGTCGGCATGTCCGACGACGTCCGCCGACAGTGCCTCGAACCGTTCTTCACCACCAAAGGCGACCGCGGCACCGGTCTCGGGCTGGGGCTGGTGCAGGGGACCATCCAGCGGCTCGGCGGCAGCATCGAGATCGAGTCGGCGGTGGACCTGGGCACGACGATCCGCCTCCGGCTGCCGAGTGGCCAGGATGTGCCCGCCGCGTCGGCCACGGACGCCCCCCGCCAGGGGGCTTCCCGCACGGAGGCGGCGCGCATCCTGCGGGTGCTGGTCGTGGACGACGAGCCGATGGTCCGCGATGCCGTGCGCCGCTTCCTGGAGATCGACCAGCACTGCGTCGATGTTGCCTCAACTGGCGTCGAAGCTGCGTCGATGCTGGGCACGACCGCCTACGACCTGATCATGACGGATCGCGCCATGCCGGAGATGGGCGGCGACGAGCTGGCGCAGTTGGTGAAGCGGCAGCATCCGACGACGCCGGTGCTGATGCTGACGGGCTTTGGCGACCTGATGAGCGCGGCCGGCGAGCAGCCCGAGGGCGTCGATCTGGTGCTGTCCAAGCCGACGACGCTGGGCCGGCTCCGGGCGGCCATCGCCGCGCTCGTGCCGGAGCCGGCCGATGCCAGCTCGCCGCCGGGCGAAGGATTCCCGGAGCGGGGGTTGAGGTAAACCCCGGCCTTGCCATAGAGATTCCTCTGTAGCGTCGGTTGGGTGCCGGTCGTTGGGCGTGCTCGTCGCCTGCCGGCTCCCTGCGCGTCGTAGAATTGGCAGCAGTGCGCATCTGACAGGCCGGATCGATGGGCCGGCGGCTGCACGCCTGCGTGTGGCGCGCGGCCTACCTGGAAGGGGAACCTCGGGAATGAAGCTCGCAGATCGTATGTCTCGCATCGGCACCGAGAGCGCGTTTGACGTGCTGGCTCGTGCCCGGGCGCTGGAGGCCGAAGGGCGGGACATCGTCCATCTCCAGATCGGAGAGCCGGACTTCGACACGCCGGCCCACGTTACGGAGGCTGGCATCCAGGCCCTGCGCGATGGGTACACCCATTACGTGCCGGCCCTCGGCATTCCGCAGTTCCGAGACGCCATCGCCGAATACATCTCGAAGACGCGCGGCATCTCGGTCTCGCGTCAGAACGTCTGCGTGGCGCCCGGCGGCAAGCCGATCATGTTCTGGACGATCATGGCGCTCTGCCAGGAGGGTGACGAGGTCATCGTCCCGGACCCGAGCTTCCCGATCTACGAGTCGATGACGCGGGTCGTCGGGGCGAAGGTGGTGCGGCTGCCGCTGCTCGAGGAGCGCAACTTCACCTTCGCGCCCGAGGATCTGGCCTCCCGCCTGACGCCGAAGACGAAGCTGGTGATCCTCAACTCGCCGGCCAACCCGACCGGCGGCTTTCTGGACAAGACCGACATCGAGGCGGTCGCAAACATCCTTCGCAACCACGACTGCTACATCATGTCGGACGAGATCTACAGCCGCATCCTCTACAGCGGCGAGCACTACAGCGTGGCGGCGGAGCCGGACCTGCTGGACCGCACCATCATCCTGGACGGCTTCTCGAAGACCTACGCGATGACCGGCTGGCGGCTGGGCTACGGCATCTTCCCCGAGGAGCTGATCCCGCACATCGACCGGCTGGCCGTCAACTCGGTGTCCTGCACCAATGCTGCCACCCAGATGGCGGGCCTCGCGGCGCTGACTGGCCCGCAGGACTGCGTGGACCAGATGGTCAAGGAGTTCGAGCAGCGGCGCGACTACATCGTGGACGGCCTGAACGCGATCCCGGGCATCACCTGCAAGAAGCCGCTCGGGGCGTTCTACGTCTTCCCGAACATCACCGGGCTGGGCCTGCCGAGCAAGGAGCTGGCGGACCGCATCCTGAACGAGGCCGGCGTGGCGGTGCTCAGCGGGACGGCCTTCGGGGAGTATGGCGAGGGCTACCTGCGCTTGTCCTACGCCAACTCGATCCCGAACATCCAGAAGGCGCTGGACCGGATCGCGGCCCTGGCGAAGACGCTCGCGTAGCTGTCAGTCGTCAGTTCTCAGGTGTCAGAGGGTTGCGCCCGCCCCTCTGACACCTGAGAACGGATAACTCGACCTCAGCCGCGCCAGAGCGACGATGCGCCGTCGCAGAGGAGCTGGGCGCCGGTCATGTAGCGGCTGGCGTCCGAGGCCAGGAAGAGGACCAGGTCGGCGATCTCGCTGGCGGCGGCCGGCGCGCCCCGCAATGGCGGCCACTTCTCGGGCCGGTGAAACCCGTAGTCCACACGATGCAGGTTGCGGCGGTAGGTCCGCTCCGCAATGTTCGTCTGGACCGCCCCCGGCAGGATCGCGTTGACGCGGATCTCCCAGCGGGCCAGCTCCAGCGCTGCCATCTTGGTGAAGGCGACCGCCCCAGCCTTCGAGGTCGAGTAGGCGGCGTAACCCGGCTGCGAAAAGACCGTATTCCCATTGACGGACGCCGTCACGACGATGGAGCCGCCGCCGGCGTCGCGCAGGTGCGGGATACTGTGCTTGACGGTCAGGAAGGCGCCGGTCAGGTTCGGCCCGATGGTGGCGTTCCACTCGTCCAGCGTCATCTCGTCGATGGGCGTCTGCATCCCGTTGATGCCGGCGTTGGCGAACACGATGTTGAGGCCGCCGAGTGTGCTGGCCGCCTGGGTGATGGCCGCGCTGACGGCCTCTTCGTCGCGCACGTCGGCGGCGAGCGCCAGGGCCTTGCCGCCGGCCGCCGCGATCTGCGCCGCCACGGCCTGGGCCGGCTCCGGGCGCAGATCGAGGATGGCGACGGCCGCACCGGCCTCCGCGAGCTTGAGGCAGGCGGCCGCGCCGATGCCCGAGCCGCCACCGGTGACGACGGCCACCCGGCCGGTGAGATCGAGATCCATAGCCATAGCGCTGTCCTTTAGCCCCGCCAGAGCGTGTAGGCCGCGTCGATCAGCATCTGCGCGCCGGTCATGTAGCGGCTGGCGTCCGAGGCCAGAAAGTGCACCAGATCGGCCACCTCGCGGGCGTCGGCAGACTCGCCGCGCAGGGGCGGCCACTTCTCCGGCGGCGTGAAGCCGTAGTCCACCCGATGCAGGTTGCGACGGTAGGTCCGCTCCCCGATGTTCGTCTGGATGGCCCCCGGCAGGATCGCGTTGACGCGGATCTCCCAGCGGGCCAGCTCCAGGGCCGCCATCTTGGTGAAGGCGACCGCCCCGGCCTTCGAGGTCGAGTAGGCTGCGTAGCCCGGGAGCGAGAAGAGCGTGTTGCCGTTGACGGACGCCGTGATGATGATCGAGCCGCCGCCGGCGTCTCGCAGGTGGGGGACGCTGTGCTTGACGGTCAGGAAGACGCCCGTCAGGTTGGTGCCGATGGTGGCGTTCCACTCGTCCAGCGTCATCTCGTCGATGGGCGTCTGCATGCCGTTGATGCCGGCGTTCGCGAACACGATGTTGAGGCCGCCGAGCGTGCTGGCCGCCTGGGTGATGGCCGCGCTGACGGCCTCTTCGTCGCGCACGTCGGCGGTCAGCGCGATGGCCTTCCCGCCGCTCGCGGTGATCTTTTCGGCCACGGCGCGGGCAGGCTCCGGCCGCACGTCCACGACGGCGACCGCTGCCCCGGCCTCGGCCAGGGTGAGGCAGGCCGCCTCACCGATTCCCGAGCCGCCCCCGGTGACGACAGCCACGCGGCCGGCCAGACTCAGATCCATCCGTGCTCCCTCCAGGGCAGCCAGCAATCAGGTGGCGGCTGCCCTGCCCGTTGTCGTGGTCGGCAGCGGGGCTGGCCGACGCGCGGGCTGACGGAGGGAGATCGTAGCGGATGCTGGAGGCGGGGAGTCGGGCGGCCCGAGGGCACGGGCGGGATCCCCCCTCTGACAGAATCGCCGTTTTGACAGAATGGCGGGTGCAGGGGTTAGCGGCGGCCCGCCATCAGCCGCTTCGCGCCCTTCGTCGGCACGTCCACCCCATACACGGTGAACGGCCGGCTCAGCTTGCGCGCCATGATCGCCGCGTCCTCGCCCTGCCGGAGCAGCTCGTCAATCGTGCCTTCCGACTTGGTCACGGCGGCCACGCCGACCCGGAGATGCACGTTCGGGTAAGGGGAGACGTGCGCGCTCACGCGGCGAGCCACGACGACCGCCCCGAGGTCCGCGGTGTCTGGCAGGAGCAGGTCGAACTTGCCATCACCCTGGTAGGCGACGATATCGACGACGCGGCTGGACTTCACCAACACCTGGCCGACTTCGGCCAGCACGTCGGCCGCCTTCTCCGGCCCGAGCTCGTCGCGGACGATCTGCCAGCGTTCGACGACGACGCGCAGGAGCGTCAGCGGGTGCCCGTAGCGGTGCGCCCGGGACAGCTCGCGGTCGAAGACGAGGCTCGCGTGCGCCCACTTGAGGACGCCGGCATCGTGATCGACGGGCTGCATGTCGTCGAGGACGCGCCGGGTGTGGCGGCGCTCGGCGTCCTCCTGGCGGCAGGCGAAGCCGTAGCGGCTCGCGACGAAGCTGGTCCCGATCAGGCCGGCCACGGCGGCCAGCCCCGCGGCGGCCGACATCGGCTCGAGCGCCAGCGTGGCGACTGCCTGCACTGAGGCGACGACTGCTGTCAGGATCAGCGCCGTCTTTCGCACCGGCGTGGCGACGCTGTGTACCAGCACGATCGCCAGTGCCACGAGGCCCAGGTACGGCAGGATGCCGGGCAGGCTGAAGATCAGGATCGCGCTGGTGGCGCCCGTGACCAGCGCCAGCAGCAGGCCGGACGCGATGAACTGGCGTGGGTCGTGGAGCGCGTACAGCATGCCGATTACCCCTTCGACCGCGGGTGGCGCGCCAGCCCCGGTCACCGAGCCAGGCCGCAGGTGCAGCAGGCCCGCTCGTTCGTCTTCAGCCTTTCTGAGTAGCTCGGCACGCATGCGCTGTTGGTACCGAAGGACCAGCGTGCCGGCATCCTCTGCGCGTGGGGCTGCTCTCAATGCGACAGTCATACTCGTGTGACCTGAGCCAGATTGCTGAGTTGGTCGCCGTCAACGAGGAACGCACACGCCTGCACGGCGTCGTGTCCTGACGCGGCTCGACCGTCTGTGCCGGATGGGTTCTCGATCATCTGTTTGCCGATATCCCTTCCGACGATGAGCTGCTCCCCATAGAGGCTAACGTGTGTTTCCGCAACCGAGTGACGGATGCCTTGCTGATGAGCACGAGTTTGGGGCTCCGCCCATGCTGCAGGCGCCAATCTATGCTGTCGCGAGCGGATAGGTACAGGTGATCGCTGCACGGTTCATGAAGATCAGGTCTGCCGAGAGCGACCAGTTCGGGTTGTACTGCGAGGTCATGGTGGCTTTGGTGATCGGGATGAAGAATCGGCCGCTCGGATCGTGTTCGAGGGCGGCGAGCGGTTGTGGCTCGGTCGGGCTGATGTGGATCGTGCCGGTGACGATGAACGGGCCGATGCCCACGCCAACGGCCATCGGCTTCTTCTCGACGAACCCGACGCGGAACTGGCGCGGCGGCAGCGGCTCGACCGACTGCGGCACGATCAGCATGACCTGGGTGCGGCGCACACGGACCTGCTGAATCCGGGTTGGTGGGGCCTGGACGTGCAGGCTGGCGGAGAGGGCGTCGGTGAGGGTGACCACCTGGCTGGTCGCCGCGTTGAGCACGTCGATGGTGCGATGCCCGGAGTCGTCCCGTAGCTTGCCACGGATGACCTGGTGCACCATATAGAACTCAAGGGTTGCCGGCATCCTCCCGCCTCCGTCCTGAGCGCGTCTCGCGTCGGTGGTATCCGCTCGTGAGAGACAACGTGCGGCTTGTGGCGCTCGGGACGGTCGCGGTGTGAGTCGGCAGCGAGCGTGCGGCCTCTGGCAACGGATGCTGGAGGTTCGTGAGCGAACAGATCAGGCGTTCTCTGGGTGGCATTTCTTCGAGGGACGCCCGCGTACGCTGGGACCACACCATCTCCAGAGAGGTAGGTCGCACGATGCAGCAGATGACGCCCGGTTCCGCCAACAGCAGCACGTCTCGTCGTCCGGCCATCGTCGTCACCGGGGCATCAACCGGCATCGGCGCGGCGACGGCGCTGCACCTCGACCGCCTGGGGTTCTGGGTGTTCGCTGGCATCCGCAAGCCGGCAGACGGTGAGCGGCTGGTGTCGCAAGCGCTGGGGCCGCTCACGCCGGTCACCATCGACGTGACCGACTCGTCCTCGATCGAGGCCGCGCAAGCGCAGATCGCGGAGGCCGTGGGCGAGGCGGGTCCCGCCGGCCTCGTCAACAACGCAGGCATCGTGGTGAGCGGGCCGCTGGAGCTGGTGGCGATCTCCGAGCTTCGACGGCAGCTGGAGATCAACGTCATCGGGCAGGTCGCCGTCACCCAGGCATTCTTGCCGCTCCTGCGGCGGACGCGCGGACGCATCGTCAACGTGGGGTCGTCCTCCGGGCTGCTGGCCGCCCCGTTCATGGGGCCGTACGCTGCTTCAAAGTTCGCCCTGCGGGCGCTGAGCGATTCGCTGCGCCTGGAGCTGCACGCCTGGGGCATGAAGGTGTCGCTGATCGAGGTCGGGCCGGTCCAGACGCCGATCTGGGACAAGTCCCTCTCGGCGATGGATGCGCGGTGGGAGTCTGCATCGACCGAGGGGCGCGAGCTCTACAACGAGTCGTATCAGCGGATGCGGGAGATCGGCCGGCGGCGGTCGCAGCGGGGCATTCCCGTGGAGCAGGTGGTCGCGGCCATCGAGCAGGCGCTGACGGCGTCCCGGCCAAAGGCGCACTACGTCGTCGGGCCGGTCGCCCGGCAGTTCAAGCTGCTGTCGCTGCTGCCAGATGCGCTGCGGGACTGGATCGTGCTGAAGCAGGTGTCCTGAGGCCAGGGCGAGATGATGTGCCGGCCGCTGCAGGCCTGGGCGTTGACGGTGGCGGTGACGAGACCGATGGCGCTGGCCGGGCCGCCCGACAACCTACTTTCCGCGCTCAGGGGCTGGCCAGCACGGCAGGGCGATTGCATGTGCATTGGTGTACCCGAAGCATCATGGAACGGGCGGTCGGGGACTGAAGTCCCCGCCTACCGTCACACCGTCGCTGCGCGACGGACACCGGGCACGGACAGGGACTGGTGAGACTACAGCGTCGCGCAGCGACTGCAGGATGGTAGGCGGGGCTTTCAAGCCCCGACGCCGCCGCACGACGACATCAACAGGCAATCGCCCTGGCCAGCACGGCGGCCGGGCTGACAGGGCTGGGTCAGATGTGGTAGGAATCCCAGGTGCTCGTGCGACAATGACGCGCCGCGATCTTCGCGGCGCGTTTCGCTATCCACCGCTGCCGCCGGTCAGGCCGCAGAAAGGCGTGGGGTTCCCTAATGCAGATCGGTTTCTATAGCTGGACTGGTTGCTTCATCGACGACGCCGGCATGGCCGGCCCCAACCCGTACGACCGTCATCACGCCCCCGAGAAGTACGCCGAGGCGTACCTTGCCCTGTTCGACTGGGCGAAGCTGGCCGACACCCTCGGGTACGAGAACTTCTGGGTGACGGAGCACCACTTCCAGCGTGAGGGCTACCAGATCATCCCGAACGTCGTGCTGGTCAGCACCGCCCTGGCGCAGCACACCAGGCGTATCAAGTTCGGGGCGTTCTTCCACCAGACGCCGATCTGGAACCCGATCCGCCTCGCCGAAGACCTTGCCGTCGCCAGCATCATGACCGGCAACCGGATCATCTTCGGGACCGGGCGCGGCTCAGTCGAGCGCGAGATGCCGATCTTCGGGGCGACCTTCGGCCGGAACGGGGATTCTGGGGACGCCGCCAACCGTGGCCTCTTCGAGGAGCAGATGGCGATCATCAAGACCGCCTGGTACTCCCACGAGTTCAGCCATCAGAGCGACCGTTTCACCGTCCCAGCGCCCGGCTTCCTGAACACCGGCAACCCGGCCACGGGCCGCCCCTGGGACAGGGTCACCCTGGTTCCGCGCCCGACCCAGCGCATCCCCATCTGGCAGGCCATCGTCAGCGAGCCGACGTACCACTACGTGGCGAAGGAAGGCGATGTCGCGGTGCTGCCGCTGGGCAACCGCTCCGTGTTCGGGACGAAGTGGAACAGGTACGGCGATCTGGTGGAGCAGTACCGGGGCCGGCCGGTCAACGGGCTGGATCGGGCCGTGGTGGTGCAGGTTCACATCGGGGACACCCGCGAGCAGGCGTTCGAGCGGTTCCGCCCGGCGCACGACGAGCGCAACCGGTTCCTGGGGGCGCAGCGCCCGCTGAGCGGCTACCTGGACGAGGACGGCAAGCCGTTCGCGTTCGGCCGGATGCCCACGCTGGAGGAGTCGGTCGAGCAGAGCAGCTACTTCGTGGGGACGGCCGAGCAGGTGCGCGACAGCCTGCTGGAGGTCGTGACGACGCACGGCATCGAGCAGCTGGTGGTCGAGATCCCGTTCGCCGGCATGTCGAAGAGCCTCTGCGAGGAGCAGATGAAGGCGTTCGCGACGGACGTGCGGCCGGCGCTGGAGAAGGCGACGGCGGGGGCGGCGACCGTCGCCTGACGAGCCGTGGCACGTTGCAGCCTGGGCGACGGTGTGGGTGGCTCCGGATCACGGGGTCGCCCACACCGTCGCTGTGTCTGCACGCCAGGACGTCCGGCTCGGCCCGGCCTGCGTCGGAGATTTCACGAAGTTCTCATCATCGCAGGCGAGAATTGAGCATGGGCTAACCTATACTCTGAGCCTCTGGTAGCGCTGCGTCGGAGACGGTTCCGTCGTACCGCGCGCCACACTTCGCGCTGCGAGGTTCAGATGATGTCCCATCTTCGCGGACTGGGTCCGTCTCTCGTCGCCATCGTCACCGCCGTCGTCGTCGGCCTGACTGGTGGGGTGTCGGCCTCGCCCGTCACGAAGGCAGCCCCGGCGCTCCAGGGCGCCGTCAATGTGTACTCGGCGCGGCACTACGACACCGACGACGCCCTGTTCGGCGGCTTCACGGAGCAGACCGGCGTGGCCGTCAACGTGATCCGGGGAACTGAGGATGAGCTGCTGGAGCGCCTCAAGGCCGAGGGGGCGAACAGCCCGGCCGACGTCCTGATTACCGTGGATGCGGGGCGTCTCTGGAAGGCGCAGGAGGCGGGCGTCTTCCAGCCAACGGTGTCTGACACGCTCAGTGCACGCATCCCCGACAGCCTGCGCGAGCCGGAGGGCCACTGGTTCGGTTTCGCCATGCGGGCGCGGATCATCGCCTATGCGAAGGACCGGGTAGACCCGTCGCAGCTCTCGACCTATGAGGATCTGGCCGATCCCCGGTGGAAGGGCAAGATCGTGGCGCGCAGCTCGACGCATCCGTACAACCAGTCGCTCGTCGGCTCGCTGATCGAGGCGAACGGCCTGGACACGACGCAGGCCTGGGCGCGCGGCGTGGCCGGGAACCTGGCGCGCTCCCCGCAGGGTGGCGACACGGACCAGTTGCTGGCCGTTGCGGCCGGCACGGCCGATCTGGCGATCTCGAACACCTACTACGTGGCGCGGCTGCGCACATCCTCGAACCCGGAGCAGAAGGCGGCCGGCGACGCGCTCAGCGTCTTCTTCCCGAACCAGGGCCCGAACGAGCGCGGCACGCACGTCAACGTCAGCGGCGGCGGCGTCACCAGGAACGCCCCGAACCGCGCGAACGCCGTCGCGTTTCTGGAGTATCTGACCAGCGACACGGCGCAGCAGGCGTTAGCAAACGCCAGCTTCGAGTTCCCGGCTGTCGATGGCGTGCCGGTGCACCCGGTCCTGGCCGAGATGGGCGCCTTCCGCCGGGACGCGCTGAACGCGAAGACGTTCGGGGCCAACAACCAGCTTGCGTTGCTGATCATGAATCGGGCCGGATGGCGGTAGCCGAAGCGCCGGCTCCCGGGCGCGCCTCGCGCCGATGTCCTCCACGACCAGCAGCCTCCCTGCGCCGGGCCGGGGGGCTGTTCCCGCGCCACCCGCTGCCACTCTTCGGGCTGGCACTGGCGCTGCTGGTCTCCATCCCCGTCCTGACCGTGCTCCGGAGCCTGACGCTGCCCACGGCGGGGCTCTGGGCCGACCTCGTCTGGCTGACGCTGCCCCGCTACCTGCTCAACACCGTCGCGCTGCTGGCCGGCGTCGGAACGGGCGCGCTGGTGGTCGGGGTGGGGGTGGCCTGGCTGGTGACGGTCTGCCGGTTTCCCGGCAGCCGCCTGTGTGAGTGGGCGCTGATCCTGCCGATGGCCATGCCGGCGTACCTGCTGGCCTACACCTACGGCGACCTCTTTCAGTTCCCTGGCCCGGTCCAGACGGCGCTGCGGGGCTGGACCGGGTGGCGAGCCGGTCAGTACTGGTTCCCAGAGGTGCGTTCCCTGGGTGGGGCCATCGCGGTGTTGACGGCGGTCCTCTACCCGTACATCTACCTGCTGGCCCGGACCGCGTTCCTGGAGCAGTCTGTCACCGCGATGGAGGCCGCGCGCTCGCTGGGGCGCGGGCCGTGGCGGGCGTTCTTCACGGTGGCCCTGCCGCTGGCGCGCCCGGCCATGGTCGCCGGGCTGGCGCTGGTGATGATGGAGGCGCTGGCAGACTTCGGGACGGTCAAGCACTTCGAGGTCGATACGTTCACCACCGGCATCTACCTGAGCTGGTTCGGGATGGGCTCGCCGGTTGGGGCGGCGAAGCTGGCGGCCGGGCTGTTGCTGTTCGTGGTGCTGGTGATCGGGCTGGAGCGGCTCTCGCGCGGACGGCGGCGCTACGGCCAGGCGCGTGGACCGGTCCGTCCGCTCGCGCCGTATCGGCTGACGGGCCACCGGGCTGGCCTGGCGATCCTGGCCTGTACGGCTCCTATCGCGGTGGGCTTCCTGGTTCCGGCCTCGCGGCTCTTCTGGCTGGCGATCTGGTACGGGGACCAGCGGTTCGGTGGCGCGTTCCTGACGCTTGCGGCCAACAGCCTGGTGCTGGCCTCGCTGGCCGGGGTGCTCGCGGTCACGCTGGCTCTGGTGGTGGGCTACGGGCTGCGCCTGACGCCGACGCCGCTGATGCAGGGGACGGCCTGGGTCTCGACGCTCGGGTACACGGCGCCCGGCTCGGTCATCGCGGTCGGGGTGCTGCTGCCGTTCGGCGCGTTCGACAACGGCGTGGATGCCTGGATGCGCGCGACGTTCGGCGTCTCGACGGGCCTGCTGCTGAGCGGCACCATCTTCGCGCTGCTGTTCGCCTACGTCGTCCGGTTCCTGGCGCTGGCGTTCAACAGTGTGGACGTGGGGTTGGGGCGCATCACGCCGAGGATGGACGATGTGGCGCGCTCACTCGGCGAGGGGCAGGGCGGCACGCTGCGGCGGGTGCATCTGCCGCTGCTGCGCGGCAGCATGCTGACGGGCCTGCTGCTGGTCTTTGTGGACACCCTGAAGGAGCTGCCGGCGACGCTGATCGTTCGCCCGTTCAACTTCGACACGCTGGCTGTGCGGGTCTACCTGCTGGCATCCGACGAGCGGCTCTCCGAGGCGGCGACGGCCGCGCTGACGATTGTGGCTGTGGGAATCGTGCCGGTCGTGGTGCTGAGCCTGGCGATCCGCCGGTCCCGGCCAACGTCGGCCAGGTAGCCGCCCCGCTGCCACTGCTTGCTGGCCGGCCGTCAGCCTGGCTTCCGCCCGGCCAGCAGCAGCATCAGCGGGATCCGCAGGCGGCGCTGATACGTCTCCTCCCGCAGGAAGTTGGCGCGCTGTGGGCGGGCCTCGCGCAGCGCCTCCACCACGAAGCCGGCTTCCTGGAGCGCCCCGAAGTACTCCGCGATGCCGCGGTGGTATTTGACCACGTCCCCGCCGAGCCAGCGCGTCACCCGGCGGCCGGAGACGTGGTAGTCGTCGACGATCCACTCCTGGCGTTGACCGCCGTGCTCGTAGGCCCGGTTGCAGCTGGTGATCACCGGGTGCTCGACCGAGAAGACGAACCGCCCGCCCGCCGCGAGACCCGCGAAGACCCGCCGGAACGTCTCGCCGATGTCGTCGACGTAGTGGAGCGCCAGCCGCGAGATGACCAGATCGGCGCTGGCCGGGGGCGCGACCCAGTCCTCAATGGTCGCTGCGACCACCCGTCCGGAGGTGCCGGCCAGCGCCTCACGGGCCAGCCGCAGCATGTTCTCCGACGGCTCGACGCCGAGGTACGCTGCCGCGCCCGCGTCCAGCAGCTCCCGCCCGATCTGGGCGTCGCCGCAGCCAAGGTCGATCACCCGGCGGCCGGCCGCCTCCCCGATCAAGTCGAGCAGGTCCGGCTTCTCCAGCGTGTCGTTCGGGGACTCGTCGCGGGAGCGGTGGCGCTGATAGGTCGTGAAGACATCGTGGTCGTCGTAGAAGCGCGGGCCGTCGAGTCCCATGTGCCCTCCCGGGCGTGCGTCAGCGCGGCGCGACAATGGCGGGTCTACGTGATGGCTGGTCTACGTGATGGCGGGTCTGCTGGATGGCTGGTCGGAGATCAGGAGCAGGGCGGCAGCGATGCCCAGCGTGCCGAAGGCAGACACCCCGAGCAGCCACCAGCCGCCGACCGTCAGCGCGAGGCCGCCGCTGGCGGCGCCCAGCGCGATGCCGACGCTCCAGGCTGCGCCATTGAGCGTCATCACGGTGGCGCGGGAGGTGGGGGCGTCGGCCAGCGCCAGCGTGCTGGCGATGGTGCCCATGCCGCTGCCGTAGCTTGCCAGCATCAGGCAGATACCAGCTGCGAGCGTGGGGATCGGAAAGACGAACGGGATCGCGATCAGCAGGCCGGTCAGGAACCGGTTCACCAGCAGGATGCGGCGGGGCCGGATCCGCCCCATCGGGGTGCTCATCATCCAGCTGCCGATCAGCCCGGCCACGCCCTGCGCCAGGGCTGCCAGCCCGACCTGGTGCAGGCTGAGGCCGTGCTGCTCGACCCAGTACGCGCCCTGGTACGTGGCCATGTTCCACTGGCCGATGTTCCCGATCAGCGAGGCGAGCACAAAGAGGATGGTGGGGCGATGGCGGAGGATCGGGCGGTAGGGGGTGACCAGCTCGCGGATGCGGAACGGCGCGGTGGCCGTCTGGAGGTCAGGCCCCAGCCCTCGCCACGCCAGCCCAAACGCCAGGAGGGCGATGGCGGCCAGCGTCAGAAAAGCGCCGCGCCAGCCGATGTACTCGCCGATGCTGGCGAGGAATGGGACGCCGAGGATGGTGGCGGCGACAGCCCCGGTGGACATCCACGAGAGCGCGCGCCGCTGGGCATCCCCGACAAAGCGGCCGCCGCCAACGGCCATCGCCACGGGCAGGACCGTTGCACGGCCAACCGCGCTGACCAGCATCACGGTCATGAACGTCAGGTAGTCCTGGGAAAGTGCGACGCCAACGGCGCTGGCCGCGAGCGCCAGCAGGCCGACGCCGAGCGCGCGGCGTTGCCCGTAGCGGTCGGCCAGCGGCCCGGCCGCCAGCCCGAGGATGCCGGCCAGCAGCATGCTGGCAGCCGGCGCCTGCCCGAGCAGCGCGACGGTCGTGCCGAGCGCGTCGGCGATAGTCGGCAGGAACGGCGAGAACGCGCTCTGGCTGAGTATGGTCGCAAACGACCCGCCTGCGCTGGCGATGACAACCAGCGGCCCAGCCTGGAGACCGGGCCGAGCGGGGGCACGGCGGCGTATGCGGGTTTGGGCAGTCACCTGAACCTGTGCGCGGGGTGAGGGGCCTTTTCCCTCATGTCCCTCGTCCTCGGCGTTTGGCGGCCAGCCCGGCCCGGCGCGGGAAGCGGGCCGGCGTCGGGCCACGCTTGTCCGCGACGACCAGCGAGCGGCCGGGCGGCAGCTCGGGATCCGCCAACAGGATCGGGGGGCGCGGGCTGGCGGCCAGCTCCTCGGCGGCGTCCTGACCGGCTGCGAGCTGCGCGTCCAGGTCCGAGCCGCGCGGCAGCACCAGCACGCCGCCGGGCTTCACGAACGGCAGGCACAGCTCCAGCGCCACGTCCAGCGGCGCGAGGGCGCGCGCAACGCCCAGCGCGAAGCCGTCGCGCAGGTCTGGGACGCGGCCGGCATCCTCAGCGCGAGCCGTCACCACCGTCACGTTCTGCAGACCGAGCGCCTCGGCGGCCTCGCGCAGGAAGGCGGCCTTCTTGCCGACCGACTCCAACAGGGTGACGCGCAGGGCGGGAAAGGCGATGGCGAGCGGCAGGCCCGGCAGCCCGCCGCCCGAGCCGATGTCGATGCAGCGCCAGTCGGCGCCGCCAGTGAGGGCGTCGAGGACGGGGAGGGCACAGGTCAGGCTGTCGAGCAGATGTCGGCGCTCGACCTCGTCCGGCTCGACGATCCGGGTCAGGTTCACCTGCTGGTTGCGTGCCAGCAGCAGCGCGACGTAGCGGGCCAGCAGGGCCAGCCGCTCGGGGGGGAGCGGAATCCCGAGCCGCGCGGCTCCGGCCGCGACGATCTCCAGTGGCATGCGCGCAAGGCCTCCGCCCGAACAACGATTCAACCGCCTTACCACCCGCGCGTAGTCGGGATACGGGGTCACGCGAGTATACTTCGTGGTACGGTTTGACCAGTTGCATCTGCATCTCGGTTGTCAGTCCCGGCGGAGCCGCTCTGCACATCCGGCTCGTGGAGCGGTGTCGCGGATTTTCAAGCAGCCGTTCGCGATCCCCAACTCGATCCCAGGAGTCTCCAGGTGGTTGGTGAGCTAACTGTCGGCGACGCGATCAGGAACTACATCACCGGGCTCGCGCCGGCCGAGCGCCCGACGGTGGTTCCGATATTGAACGGCTTCGGTCGGTGGTTCGGCGCCGAGCGAGGCCTCGCCGAGATCGACGCGGTGCAACTGGAACGGTACCAGGAGCAGATGGCCGCGTCGGGCATCGATCCGACCAGCCGGCTCGAGCCGCTGCGGACCTTCCTCTCGGACGCCCGCACCAAGAAGCTGATCCCTGTCGCGCTCGCAAGCTACGTCAAGATCAAGCGCAAGAGCGCTGCTGAGCGGGCCTCGCTGGGCCGTCCGGTGGCGGTGCAGACCATTGACGTGACGCGGGCGGGCTACGAGCAGCTGAACGCCGAGCTTCACAAGCTCGAGATGGAAGAGCTTCCACTCGCCATCGCCGCGATGACGAAGGCGGCGGCTGACAAGGACTTCCGCGAGAACGCCCCGTACGACGCGGCGAAGCAGCACCGCGCCGAGATCCAGCGCCGGATCGACGAGATCAAGGAGACGCTGGCGCGGGCGGCCGTGGTCGACGACACCAACGACGACCGGGTCGGCGTCGGCACGCGCGTGGTGGTCCGCGACCTGGAAGAGGACGAGGAGTTCGCCTACACGCTGGTCGGTCCTGGCGAGCGCGGCGCGGGCAAGATCTCGACGCAGTCGCCGGTGGGCCGGGCCTTGCTGGATCACATCGTTGGCGACGTGGTGCAGGTGTCGGTGCCGGCCGGCGTCCACAAGTACCGCATCGAGAAGATCGAGCGGGTCGGCTAGCGCACGAGTTCACCGGCACCAGTATTCAATTGCCATCCTGCAGGGCGATTGGATGTACGTTGGTGTTCCCAAAACGACGTGAAACGAGCAGTCGGGGACTGAAGTCCCCGACAGGGCTTGTACGTTCGCGTAGGTGCCTGACCGCTGAGAGCTGATGACTTGTCCCTACGGCGCTGCGCCCCAGGCCGGCGTGCGCAGCTCCGGCTCGGTCAGCAGGTCGCCGAGGGGCGTGGCATCCGCAGCGTAGAGGTGGAGCGTCGCGCGGCGCTGCTCCGTACGGCGTGACGGGAGGATCGTGGCGACGACGGCCAGCCGGGCTGCATCAGGCGCCCAGGCTGGCCCCAGCGCCTGGAATCCCTGCTCGGGGCCGCCAATCGTCGCCTCGCGGCGACTGGCGATCTCGGCCACCGTGACGACCGCCACCCCGGTGGCTGGTTGGGACTCGATGGCCAGCCGGGCACCGTCCGGCGACCAGCGGGCGCGCCCGACGCCGCCCTCGTAGGCGACGGCCCAGGGGCGGAGGTTCTGGCCGCGCACGTCGAACGTCCAGACGAGGCTGGTGTGGCCGTCCGCGCTGGCGACAAGCTGCAGGCCGGTCGGCGACCACGCCGGCGCGCGCAGTCTGAGCGTCTGGGGCCGGAACGGGATCGTGAAGGCTGGCAGCAGGTCCGGCGGGAGATCCGAGACGGCCAGCAGCGGCCGGTCGTCCGTGGCGTCCACCGAGACGACGCGGATGGCGTTGTCGCGGGGGCCGCGCCCGTCGCGCTGGCCGTTCGTGGCGTAGGCGATCCACTGTCCGTCGGGCGACCAGCACGGATCGAAGCCGTCCGCCAGCTTGCGGTCCTGCCCGGTGGACACGTCGAGCAGCCAGACCTCTTCGGGGGCTGACGGATCGGGCTGGCTATCCGCGCCGAGGGCTGACGGGAGGGCGTAGGCCAGCAGCGCACCGCGTGGCGACCATGCCGCGCCGTGCTCCGGTCGGGCGTTGGCGGTGAGGCGTCTGAGTGAGCCACCGGCTGCCCCGATCAGTCGAAGCTCGGCAGCCGGGCCGAGGCCGCCGACGTAGACCAGTGAGCGGCCGTCAGGCATCCAGAGGGGCTCGCTGCTGTCCGGCGAGGCGACCAGGGCACGGGTCGGCTGCTGCTTCTCAGGATCGACCAGCAGGATGCGGCCGCCGGCCTCGACGGCCAGCAGGCCCGGCCGTCCGAGTGCGATCGGGAGCGGCTGCGGCGAAGCGACCGCGCTGACGATCTGGCCGGGGACGGGGCTGGAGCCGGGCGGGGGGCCAGGACTGCCGACGACGCTGGGGCTGCCGACCGTACCCGGCGAGGCCACGGGGGACGGCAGACGCCCGGGCACGATCGGCGGCAGCCCCGGCTGGGCGGCACCTGCTGGTGAGGCTGCTGCTGGGAAGGCTGCTGCGAGTGCCGACGGTCCAGCCGGCGAGGCTCCGGCCACGATCTGCACGCTGGTGGCGACGGGCTGGCCGGCCCCTGGCCCACTCGGGGACGGCGACGGGCTGGCGGACGGACTGGCTGTCGGCGGCGCGGGCGACGAGGAGAGCAGGTCGCAGGCCGCGCCGAATGTCGCAGTTGTTGCCGCCAGCAGCCCGACGAGCGCGCGCCGCCGGCTGATCCGCCCCGTGTCCCCGTCCATCGCCCGCCATGATGCCCGCTCGGGGCAGGCTGCGGCACGAAACTGCTCGCGCGTGGGTCACAGTAGCCCCTCACCGCTCGCCCCATTTCGCACGCGAGCGTTCGCGGGCGGGCAGCTCTCGGCAGTGGCAGGCCGTCATCATGTGTAAATGATGCAAGAACCAATTGTCATCCTGAGCGCAGCGAAGGACCTCACCCGCTGGCGCGACTGTTGGCGGTCAGCGGGTGAGATCCTTCGCTGCGCTCAGGATTTGGGGATTGGACAATCCTAGCGTTTGAGTCTTGCATTCGGACGCGCGTTTTGGCGTCTGCGGGCAGTCGGGAAGCGGATGCGGGGGGTCTGGGTCTGGCCGTGGCGACGTCCCGGGGAGATTCCGCGCGTTCGGGGAGGGCGCGCCGGCGTTTCAACGTAACGAAAGAGCGGTGAGCAGGCGCGGCGGACGCGGACCGGGGTGAGGCGGTCGGGGGAACCGAGAGCAAGCGCTCAAGGCCGATGCGCTCGACGTAGGCGCGGCCGTAGATGTTCAACCACTCCAGCGGCCGCGGCTCCAAAGCTGCCACACTGGAGACAGACACGGGGGCAATCGGATTGCTCATGCTGGGGACGACAGCAAACGGTCGGGATGGCTGGAGATCCGCCGCGCGCGGTACGCTCTGGCAACCTATTTCCAGACGTGGAGCCGCCGCGTGACCCCAGAGGAGCATCTGCGTGTCCCGTACACCATGATCATCGCGTCCGTGCGGCGGCCGGACGGCGCGTGGGTGCGGCGCGCCGAGTACCCGGAGCTGCCGGGCTGCGTCGCGGAGGCCGACTCGCCGCTGGACGCCATCGACGAGCTGGACCGGCTCCGCGAAGCGGCGATCCTCGGGCGGCTGGCGCGCGGCGAGACAGTCCCCGTGCCGCGCCCGCCGCTGGGCATGCTACGAGGTGACCGATGCTGAGCGCTGAAGAGAACCGCCGCCTGACCAGCACCAACGCCGGCACGCCGATGGGCGAGCTGTTCCGGCGGTTCTGGCTGCCCGTGCTCACCTTTGACGAGTTGTCCGAGCCGGACGGCCCGCCCCGCCGACTCCGCGTCATGGGCGAGGAGTTGATCGCCTTCCGCGATACCGAGGGGACGGTCGGGGTTGTCGGGGCCTACTGCGCGCATCGACGGGCGCATCTCTTCTTCGGGCGGAACGAGGGCTGCGGCCTGCGCTGTGTCTACCACGGCTGGAAGTTCGACACCAGCGGCCAGTGCACCGAGATGCCGACCGAGCCGCCCGAGAGCACCTTCCGCCAGCGCGTCTCGATCGAGAGCTACCCGGTCGAGGAGCATGCCGGGATGATCTGGGTCTACATGGGGCCACCGGACCGCAGGCCCGAGTTGCCGAAGATGGGCTGGTCTCTGGTGCCGGACAGCCACCGGATCATCGCGCGGACCTTCCACGAGTGCAACTACATGCAGGGGCTGGAGGGCGAGATCGACACCGCCCACATCTCGTTCCTGCACAAGTGGTTCGACGACGAGTACTCGTACAAGGGCGCGGTGACGGCCAGCACCCAGTTCGACCCGGCCCCGAAGCTGACCGTCCAGGAGACCGACTACGGCTTCGTGTACGGCGGGCGGCGCGACAGCCCAGATGGCCGCTACCTCTGGCGGATGACCCACTGGCTGGTGCCGACCTACGCCGTGGTGCCGTACCCGTCCTGGCCGCGCGGCGACAAAATCTGGACGCCGATTGACGACGAGCACTCGTCGGCGTTCTCCGTCTACTACCACCGCGACCGCCCCTTGACGGACCAGGAGCGCCAGAACTTCCGCAACGGCCTGGTGAATGCGCCGGTCCTCGAGCCGTGCGCCTTCCAGCTACCGGACGGCCCGGTCGTGGATGTCTGGCGGCCGAAGCACCACCGGGGCCGCGACTACGACATCGACCGGGTGATCCAGAAGACGCGGAACTTCACCGGCATCCGCGCCGTGGCCGACCAGGACCGCGCGATGGTCGAGGGGATGGGCCGGATCGTGGATCGGACCGACGAGCACCTGGGCACCACCGATATCGCCGTGATCACGGCGCGGCGTCGGCTGCTGCGGATGTCCCGCGAGCTTGAGCAGGGCATCGAGCCGTATCCCGCCCATCACGGCGACCTCTACCGGGTGCGCTCGGCGGTCACCACCACGGACGAAGCGGACTTCCACACGGTGCTGGAGTCGGTGTCCGAGCAGATGGTCGCGCGGTAGGGGGTGTATCGAGAGCCCCCGCGCCACAGCGCTTGTCAGCCTGGTCAGAACGTGGTGATGCGTGAGTCGGAGGGTGGGGGGTCAGCTCCGGTACGGGTGCGCTGACACCCACCGCTGGGCCGCCTGCATCTGATCCGGGAGCGGCTCGAAGGCTGGCCGGCGCTGCCGCAGCTGGCGCATGGCGTCCATCACCGAGCAGCGCTGCTGCCGGGCGTACCACGCGCCGGCGACGGACGCCGTCCGCTGCATGCCGGCCCGACAGTGCAGGTAGACCGTCCCGCCGACGTGGAGCGCCGCCTCGATGAACGCCACCGCGTCGTCCAGGTGGTGCGGCATCGGGGCAGTCACATCCGTGACCGGTACGTGCAGCCGCGTCAGGCCCAGGGCGTCGATCTCGGCGATGGCGGACCGCCCGCGATAGCCAGCGGTTGCCCACTCGCGTTCCTCGCGCAGGTCGAGGATGTGGGTGATCCCGGCCGCCCGTAGCTGCCAGACCTCGCGCTGGAACAGCGGCGCGCGGCCCGCGTAGACGTTCGGCGCGATCTCGTCGAACTCGAACGGCGGCAGCAAGGGCTGAAACCGCCGAAACTCGACCTCCTCGGCGTCCTCGTCGTCTGGCGAGGTCGGAGCGGCGTCCGGGCGCGGCGGCACGAAGGCGGCCAGGGCCGGCCAGCCCCGGACCTCGTCGGGCGGCCAGGTCGGCCACGCGAAGTTGCAGCGCAGGCCGTCGATCAGCTCATCGGGCGGCAGCAGGCCGCGCGCCCCCAGTACCGCCCCGGCTACGGCGGCCACGCTGTCGCTGTCGTCGCCGCGCGCCACGATGGGCAGGATGCCTTCGAGGTAGCTCGGCGCGAGGCTCGCCGCGACGGCTGCTTCCAGCGTGTGGATCACGAAGCCGCTCTGGCTGCGCCATGCGCCGGTCAGCCCGTGCTCGACGGCGGCCCGCACCGCCTTGCGGGCTTCGGGCAGCCGCTCGCGGATCAGCGCGGCCCGGTGCCCGCCAAACTGCTCCTGAATCGGCACGTCGAGCTTCGCCTTTGCCAGCTCGTCCACGCCGAGCTTCCAGGCGTCGACCACGTCTGCCCCGTCGAGGATCGCTTCGAGCGCCACCACCAGCACCCGGCACGCCCCCAGGCTGCGCGGATCGGGGTGCGTCAGCATCGAGAGCTGGATCGCCTCGGTGCGAAGCGCCTCGCCCCGGCTGCCAGCCACCGCCGAAGTCGCCGCCCGCATCAGCCCCCCGTTGCCGGCCGAGGCGTAGCCGCTCTGCTCCCACTGCAAGAAGCCGCCGCTCAGCCCGTGCTGTCGCGATGAGAGCAGCGCCCCCTGGGTGGCGTTCCCGATGTCCGGCGGCCGGGCCGCCCGCCACGCCTGAAAGCGCTTGAGGGTCGCCACGAGCAGATCGTCGCCGCGCACCGCGCGATCCCAGTACGCCCCGAGGATGCAGAGCGCCATGTGCGTGTCGTCGGTGAACTCGCCGGGCGCGAAGTCCTGGTTGACCCCCTGGACGTAGCCGGTGACCGTGCCGTGCCGCCGGGTGATCTGGTCCGGGGTCTGGAACTCGGTGCCGGCGCCCAGGGCGTCGCCGACCGCCTTCCCGAGCAAGATGCCGAGGCGTGGACCGATCACGCGTGTCATCCGGTTGCCCCGGCGGTTGCCCCGGCGGTCGCCCCGGAGCGGGTTGCTGCGGCAGCGTGGGCGGCGTCCAGGCGTGGGCCGGCCTCGGCGGGCCCGTCGATCCATCCACCCACGAGGCCGTCCAGACTGTTCGCGATGAGGTTCACGCGGCCGGCCCTGCAAGCGGCCGGCTCCAGGGCGTCCAGCGCCTGTCCCACCACCTCCTGGAGCGGCTCCGAGATGGCCAGCAGGCGGATGTCGGTGCCGCGCAGGGCGGTCAGCACGTCGGCTACCTCCACGCCGTCCGGCACGATCAGCGGCACGGCCACCCGGTCCTGTCCACTGTCGTGCAGGGCAGCATTCCAGCGCGCCATCGCGGCATCGTCGGGGACGGGCGAGAGCACCCCCAGCACGGCCGTCCGCCGGCTGAGCGTTCGCGCGCGGTACGTCTCCAACAGGTCGCGCACGCCCAACTGCCCGGGGGCTGTCCCGCCGCCGCTCTCCAGCGCGCAGAAGGTCAGCAGGCAGTGCGGCTCGCGCAGGGCCAGCACGCGCGAGGCCGCGCCGCATGGCCCCATGGCGATGGCGATGGTCGGGCGGTCGGCCGCCGCGAGCGTCTGCATCACCGAGACGACATCGCGGGCGTCCCGGGCCATGCCGACCAGCTTGACCACGTCCGCGCCGGTCTCGGCCAGCCGCCCCCACAGCGCCGGCAGATCGGCTGGCATGCGGCCGAAATCGTGGCTCGACGCGATCAGCCGGCTCTGGCCGCGCTCGCGGATCTGGTGGATGGCGTCGGCCTCCACGTCCACGTACTCCGCGCCGAGATCGATGGCCTGCCGCAGCAGGTCGAGCCGGGCCGCTTCGCTGCCCTGCCAGCGTCCGCCTTCGCGGGCGGCCCGGTTCGTGACGACGACGGGGCAGGGACGCTCGGCCAGCAGGCGCGGCAGATCCAGCTCGTCCATCAGGTCGAGGCGCAGCTCGACGATGTCGGCAAGGGCCGAGGCCGCCAGCAGCGCCGCACGCGCGTGGGCGGTGGTTGGCTCGTTGAGCGCCACGGCGATCATGGCGTGGGCAGACGGCGAGAGACTCATGACAGCATGATTGTCAGCCCTGACACGGCCATGAGTCCAGCAGGGCAGTGTCCCGCCTGCACCGGACGCGCGCACTTCTTGCGACGAGGATGCTCCGCACGGTATCTACAACGGCAAAGATCCACGCTGCGTGACCACTTCGTATGCACAATAGTCGCACGGTTGGGCTGCAACGGGCGGGCTGGGCGGTTGTCCACCCGACGGCGCCGCACCGATTGCCCGCGCAGAGTGAGGAGAGACAGCGATGCCATCACGCCTCGGCTGGGGCGGACGCGTGCGGGTGGGCTTCGGCGCAGGACTGTTGGTAACGGGGGCTGGCCTGCTGGTCGCCTCGATTCTCCACCTGTCGACGCCGGCCGTGGCCGCGCCGTCAGCCGGTGTGGTTGCCGCGCCCGCGCGCGCAGAGGTGACGCGGGTCGATCTGGCGCCCGGCGGCGAGGCCCGCTACCGCGCGATGGAAGTCCTCAGTGGGCGCGGCGTCAACGAGGCCATCGGCCGGACCAATGAGATGACTGGCTCGCTGCTGTTCGACGTGGCAGGCAGCGTTGTCCCGGAGCAGTCCCGCGTGACCGTCGATCTGCGAAACCTCCAGAGCGACAGCGCCATGCGCGACCGCTACATCCAGCGCACGACCCTCCAGACGATGCAGTACCCGACCGCCGAGTTCGTGCTGACCGCCGCGCCGGGCCTGCCGCTGCCGCTGCCGGCCAGCGGCACGGCGGCGTTCGAGCTGGTGGGCGACCTGACGCTGCACGGCATCACGCGGCCGGCGACCTGGCAGGCGACGGCCACCTTCGGCGAGGCCGACGTGACCGGCACGGCCACGACGACGGTCCTGTTGACCGATTTCGGCATGGAGCCGCCGCGCGCCGGCCCGGTCCTGAGCATCGAAGACGCCGTGCGCCTGGAGCTTGACGTGCGGGCGGTCATCGCTCCGTCGATCGCGGACCTGCTCGACGAGGCGACCTGATCCTCGCCGGGGCCGTACGTGGATGCCGTTGACGGCTGCGAGGCCGGACGGGATAATCCCGGCTGCGAGGGAGCGTCATCGACCATGTCCCAGATCACGGTCCAGACCGCCGGCGTCACCGACGTTGGCCGGCGGCGCGATCACAATGAAGACCAGTGGACCATCATCTCGCCGGACGATGGCGGCCTCGTGCTCGTGGTCGCGGATGGCATGGGCGGCCACCTGGCGGGCGAGGTCGCCAGCGAGATGGCTGTCGAGACGTTGACGCGCGAGCTGGCCAGCCTCGGCGACGATCCGACGGGGGCGCTCAAGGCGGCCATCGAGCGGGCCAACTACGAGATCTGGCGGGCCGCCGAGGCCGACCCACAGAAGCAGGGGATGGGCACCACCATCGTCGCGGCGGTCATCCTCAACGGGACGGCGTACCTGGCGAACGCAGGCGACAGCCCGGCCTATCTGGTGCGTGCGCGCGCCGCCGAGCAGGTGACCGACGATCACGGCCTCGTCGCCGAGCAGGTCAGGGCGGGACTCATCACCGAGGAGGACGCCGAGCATCATCCGTTCCGGCACATGCTGACACGCTGCCTGGGCGTGGACGAGCATGTTGAGGTGCAGACCTACGGGCCGCGCGCGTTAGAGCCCGGCGACGTGCTGCTGCTCTGCTCGGATGGCCTGACCGAGCACGTCAAGCGCAGCGAGGTGGGCGAGCTGGCCGGGCAGGATCATGGCATCTCGCCCGAGGACATCGCACGGACGCTGATCCACCTCGCGAACGAGCGTGGGGGCCACGACAATATCACCGTGGTGGTGGGGCGCGTCGAGTAGCAGTCGGGTGGGGCGCGTCGAGCAGCGGCCAGCCCGCCCGTCCCGTGGTGTGCCCCCACGTTTCCTGAGCCAGAGACCAGCGCCGCCGCTCAGGCGTCCCAGTCCGTGAACCAGCCCGCGAGCGCGTCCCCATCGACACCATGCTCGCGGGCCAGCCGTTCGAGCGCGGTCGGCGTCCAGGATCGCCAGCGCGTCGGCGTCACCACGATGGTCACGTCGTCGTAGCCGGAGACCAGCGCGCCGTAGGTCGCCTCGCCGGCCGCGCTGACGTACCGTTCACGGACGCGGGCGTTGACGGCGGCGGCAGCCTCGCCGTCGAGGATCTCCGCCGTCCCGGCCGCGGACGCCCAGCGGTGGCAGGCCGGCTGCCGCTGATCGATCAGCACCGAGACGGCCGGCCTCGCCCGGACGTTGCGGACCTTGCGGCTGGCGGATCCAGTCGGCAGGTAGATGCGTCCATCCTCGTACAGAAACCAGATCGGCGTCAGGTGCGGCGAGCCATCGGCGTTGCTGGTGCCGAGCGTCGCGATCAGCCGCAGCCCGAGCAGATCGGCAATGGGGTCGGGCGGCAAGAGATGCTCAGACGCCACGTCGCTCTGCTCCTAGATCGGCGTGTAGGCCGTCCGGCTGGCGTCTGGCGGTGGGCCATATCCACTTGCGTCTGCCTGCACGGCCATCACAATGCTCTTGCGGATGATGGCGCGGATGAGCGGATGGCTGTGGAGTGAGCCGGTGTCCGGAATGGCGAACGCCGCTGCTACCGCCTGCCGCGCCTGGCGTTCGCGGTCGGTCTTCCAGAAGATGTAGGCTGTCTCCTCCAGCCGCCGGCGGTAAGCACGGCGGATTGACGGCGTGAACAGCGTATCGATGGCATTGTTCACCACACGCTCGCGGGGATCCTCGTTGGGGTTCAGCGTCGTGATGAGCGAGCTGGTTCTGGCCCGTTCAAGCTGGAGAGCGAACGGCTCCGACTCGTCGTAGCCGAAGAACCAGCCGTCCGTTTCTGGCTCGCTCTCCAGGAGGTACTCAGACTCTTCCAGCAGCGTCGGCATCAGCAGACTCTGCCCGCGCGTGATCCACTGGTGAATGAGCGCCTGCGCCGGTGGCGGCGGCAGTGGCGGCAGCGTCCCCATCCGCACCTGCAGCTCGAGCGGGACCGGGAACCTGGACTCCTTGTTCAGCGCGAGGGCCTCCGAAAGGAGGGCCAGCCCGTACTCTGTCGGCACACCGACGACGGTCTGCTCCGACAACTCGGAGAACCGGCGCGTGGTTGTCCCGAAGCTGCGCCGCGAGGCTGGCTCGGCGAACATGTCCTTGACGCCCACCGTGTCGTTGATGGCGATGCTGTAGAGCACCATGCCCAGGTGCGCGACAGGCCGCTCCAGCAGCAGCCAGAGCACCCGCGATCCTACGCCGTCGATGGCCGACACGCGCGCCTCGACCATGTGGTGCGGCTCGCTCTCGACGGCCGGACGCGGCTCGGCGATGGGCATCGGCAGGGCCACCTCGATGCCAGCGCTCTTCAGTTTGTGGAGCGCCCGCCGGGCGGCCTTGCGCTGTTCCTTGTCGGGGAGGATCTCCGCCAGCGCGGCGAGCACCAACCCGGCGGACTCCTCACGGATGTTCCCCATCGCATCGATCAGGGCCAGCGCGCGTCCCTGATCTCCCTCGGTGAGGTCGTCGAAGACAGCCAGGATCTCGTCGGCAAGGCCCTCGCCGCCCCCTGGCGTCGCGACCTCCAGCTCGTTGATGGCCGCCGCCACATCGTCGGGTGAGATCGGCGCGAGCGGCGGCCGGCGTGCGGCCACCCGCTTGACTGGTGCGTGCTTTGGCCGGTGCTTTCCCGGTCGTGCCATGGTGCGCCCTCGCTTTCCCGGGGAGTCGCCAGTCGTTCGGTCGGGTATCGCGCTTCCTGAGGCTCTGCTGGCGTCCGCCGCTACACGCTGTCGCGCGCCAGGGCTGCCACACCGAGCACTTCGGCCCGCCCTTCGAGCGCGGCCAGCCGCAGCGAGACCCGCTGCGACGGCAGCCGGAACGCCCGCCGCTTCGCCAGCGCAAAGGCCGGCTCCAGCAGGCGCGCCCCGATCTTCGAGACGCCTCCGCCGATGACGATGGCCTCTGGATTGAAGATGTTGATGTAGCTCGCCAGCCCGATCCCCAGGTAGGTCGCCGCTCGGCCCAGGATCTCGTCGGCCACCGGATCGCCAAGCTCGGCCGCCTCGTCAACCTCGGCTGCCGTCAGCTCGCCGCGCTCGGCGGCCAGCCGCGCAAGCTCCGGCGAGCGCCCGGCCGTGTACGCCTCGTGGGCCATCCGTGCAATGGCCGTGCCCGAGGCCATCACCTCGACGCACCCGACCATCCCACAGTTGTGCTCCGGGCCGGTTACGTCCACGGTGATGTGCCCAAGCTCGCCGGCCGCGCCGTCCGCGCCCCGGTACAGGCCGCCGTTCAGGATCAGCCCCGCGCCGATGCCGGTGCTGACGGTCAGGTAGATCATGTGGCGCAGGCCCGTGCCGGCCCCATGCCGCCACTCGCCGTAGGCTGCCGCGTTGGCGTCGTTCTCCAGGAACACGGGACACCCGAGCGGCCCGGTCAGCAACTGCGCCAGCGGCACGGCGTCCCAGCCCGGCAGGTTCGGCGGCTGGTGCAGCACGCCGGCGTCGAAGTCCACCGTGCCCGGGGCCGTCACGCCGGCCGCCACGATGTCCGTGGGCCGGAGGCCGCTGGCCGCCGCTGCCGCCCGTGCCGAAGCCACCAGCCGCCCGACCACGACCTCCTGCCCAGCCTCGGCGTCCGTCATGCGGACGTCCTCGCCCAGGATCTCGCCGTCGTGGCGCGTCACCACCGAGCGGATCTTGGTGCCGCCGAGATCGATCCCGATGACCGGGCGGTGGTCCGACGTGTTCGCCGTCATGGCCACTCCGCTCACGCCGTGGCCGACGATGGCGTCAGCACCGTGATGCCGTCCGCGCCCGCCACGATGGCCTGCGCCGTCAGTCCCAGGAAGATGCCGTGCTCCGCCACGCCGGTCACGCCCTTGAGCGCCGCCGCCACGTCGGCCGGGCGCTCCATCGGCGGAAAGCGACAGTCGAGCAGGAACAGCCCGTCATCCGAGACGACCGGCCGGCCGTTCGCGATCCGCGGGACCGGCTCGCAGCCGAGCGCCCGGATGCGCTCGGCGGTCTGCGACCAGCCGAACGGGATCACGGCGACCGGCACCGGCTGCAGCTCGCCCAGCTTGCCGACCAGCTTCGAGTCGTCCGCCACGATGCACAGTCGCTCGGTGGACGCGGCCACCAGCTTCTCGCGCAGGAGGGCCGCGCCACGCCCCTTGATCAGGGCCAGATCGGGCAGAAGGATCTCGTCTGCGCCGTCCACCGTCAGGTCGATCCGGCCGATCTCCTCCAGCGGCCGGATCGGGATGCCGGCCGCCTCCGCCAGCGACGCCACCCGCACCGAGGTCGGCACGCCGGTCACGTTGAGGCCGGCCTTCACCCGCTCGGCCAGGGCCGCCAGGAACAGCTCAGCCGTCGAGCCGCTGCCCAGGCCCACCACCATACCGTCCCGCACGAGCTGCACGGCCTCGTTGGCCGCGACGCGCTTCAGCGCCTCTGCATCCTGCACCATCGTCTAGCGCCGCCCCTCTGCGAAGAGTCCTACCACCACGTGCAGCGAATCGACAAAGATCCGGTCGGTGGTGAAGCCGCCCAGCTCTTCCTGCAACAAGTCAACCTCGTCGTCGGTCGGCAGGTGCGCGCGGCCTTCCAGGATCGTGCCGTCGTTCTTGACCGTCCGGGCCTCGTCGCCGGCGCCGGCCCGCTCGACGAGGTAGGTCGCCCGGCGGTCGCCCTCGGCCGCCTCGATGGTCACCGAGCGCAAGCCTGGTACGGCCGGTCCGTTCGGCGCGGGCGGCTTGTCGTTGCGGGCGATGCGGACCTCGACCGGCCGCACGCCGTCCACCAGCCAGAAGCGCCAGGCGCCCGGCACTTCCTCGAGCGCGGCGCGCGGCTCCCACCCGAGCCTGCTGGCCAGCCACCCGACGAACAGCAACGCTTGCACGCTCTCGTTGGCGTCCGGGGCGCGGCTGTACTCGACCACCACCCGCTCGATGGAGTCGAGCATGCCCTGGTCGGCCGGGGCGTCGAACAGCTCGGCGGTCAGCACCCGCCACGGGTTGATGCGTGACCAGCTCAGATCGCCAAACGCGATGGACTCGTGGGCCACGTCGATGGTGCTCGCGAGCGCCGTCAGCGACGTTCGCGGATCGCGGAAGCGGCGTGAGTCGAGCAGGACGCGGTCGCTGACCTCGGCCACATGGTTGTAGAGATCGGTGTCGAAGGTGACGGCGCTCGGCCACCACGTCTGGACCGGCAGGCCCGGCAGCACGACGGTGGATGCGGCGCTCATCGCCTGGTGGACGGCGCGCGTCGGCGACACGATCCGGATCTCTTCCCAGTAGCGGGCCGCCTCCTCGGCGCCGGGGCGGCGGTAGTGACTGCTGAGGACGGCGGTCGGCTCGGCCACGCTGTCGTTGAACGTCACCAGGATGACCCGGCACGGGTGGACGAGCGTCACGCGGTCCACCACGGGGACGAGATCGTCAGCGGACTGCCCCGGCAGGACCGGCACCATCAGGGTCAGGCTGGCCGCCCGCACGAGTGCCCCGCCGATCTCGCCGGCGTCGGCTTGCCGCCACAGCTCGTGCAGGCCGGACTCGATGGCCCGCCCGTGGGCGGCGGTCTGCACGCTCGCGAGACTGAGCCCGCCTGCCTCTGCGCCAACACTCATTGCCGAACTCCCAGGGAGGCCACCAGGCCAGCGCAATGATGCGCGGCCACGTCTGGTCGAACAGGTCGGGGATGCGACTGGTCGCGATGCTCGGGGCGCACTGCTCGGAGCAGGCCGCTCCGGTCACGATACCCGATTCGGCCGCCTCCGCTCACGCAGCGCCGCGTGAGGGGCAGGGTGATTGCATGTTGATGTCGTCGTGCCGCCTCGACGGGGCTTGAAAGCCCCGCCTACGATCCTGCAGTCGCTGCGCGACGCTCCAGTCGCACCAGTGCCTGCCGTTCCTGACGGCCGTCGCGCAGCGACTGAATGACTGTAGGCGGGGACTTCAGTCCCCGACCGCCCGTTCCACGATGCTTCGGGAACACCAGCGAACATGCAATTGCCCTGTCATAGAATCGCATCATGTGGCGCCCTGGGATGGTCTGTGGGCGAACCCAGGCTACCAGCGCCCGCCCACCGAGCCTCCGCCAGCACCGGCCCCGGAACGGCCAGCAGCACAATCATCAGCAGCGTCAGGAGGATGGCCCAGGCATCGATGCGCTGTATGACCTGCTGGCTGAATCGCGGGCTGACGATTCGGTTCTGGGCCTCTGGTTGCGGCTGCTGACGTTGCATGCGTCGACCTCGATCCCTGGCGGCAGCGAGTGCACGTGCCCGACAGGTGACACGCTCACTCGTGTGCCGGTCCTCAGCCGGACAGCCGGAGGCCCGCCCGGTTGCGGCGGTCCATGCAGGGATCGGGCCAGGATGCCGGGAGCGCACGATCGCAGGCCGCCCGATCATCCAGCCACCGTGCGGGCAACCGTTCCCGCTCAGCCCGCCGTGGTTCCCCCCGAACCGTCGTGCAGATACCGATTGAACCACGCAAACACCTTCGTCCAGGCGTCCGTCGCCTGCACGGAGCGGTAGTTCGGGCGGTCCGTCGCGAAGAAGCCGTGGCCGGCCCCATCGTAGCGATGGAACTCGTAGACTTTGCCGTGCTGCTTGAGGATCTCCTCCGTCCGGTTGACTTGCTCGGGCGTTGGGCTCTGGTCGTCGTTGCCGAAGATGCCCAGCAGCGGCGCCGTCATCTCAGGAGTGTAGTCGATGGGAGCGACCGGCTGGCGCTCCGTCAGCTCCTCTGGCCGGGCGATGACCCGGCCGCCCCAGCAGTCAACCGACGCGCTCAGACGCGGCAGCCTGGCCGCCGCCAGGAACGCCTGCCGTCCGCCCGAGCAGAACCCGATCATGCCGATCTTGCCCGAGGTGTATGGCAGCCGGTCCAGGTAGGCGATCGCGCCCTGGGCATCGCCCAGGAACTGGGCGTCAGGGTTACCGCCGGCCTCGCGGACGCGCGCCGACTGCTCGGATGGCGTGCCCGGGCCGACCCGATGGTGCAGGTTCGGCATGATCGCCACGTACCCGTGGTGCGCCAGCTTTCGGACGATCTCCTTGGTCGCTTCGTCCCAGCCGGGCATATGATGGTTCACGATGACGCTCGGATAGGGGCCGCCGCCCAGTGGTCGCGCCAGATACCCGTCGATGATGTCGCCGCCGTGCCCTTCGAGCCGAATCGTCTCCGCCAGCAGTCCTTCGTATGTCATCCTGCTCCACTCTGACTGTGCTCCGGTCTCCACACTGCTTCTTGTAGACGGTCCGGTCACGGTGGGGCCATATCCTGAGCGGCGGGCAGGCGGCTCGGTACGTCACACTTGTGCCGTCATCGGGGAGGGACGCAGGGGAGGGATGCACGTGGCACACGACGAGATCGACGGATTGCTGGCCCGGCTCGCGGATGCGCCGGCTCGGATCGCCGCCGCGGTCGCTGGCCGCACCGAGGCAGAGCTGACCGCACCCCCTGACGGCGACGACTGGTCGGCGCTCGGCGTGCTGGCGCACATCCGCGCTTCCGACGACATCTTGTCGACGCGCCTGATCGCCATGGTGGTTCGGGAGGAGCCGAGCCTCTCGGCCTTTGACGAGCGGCGCTGGGGCGCGGTCATGGCCTACGAGGATGCTGACTTCGCCACGTTGCTGGCAGCGTACACGGGCCGCCGCGCCGAGGTCGTGCGCGCGCTCCGCCGGCTCACCCCGCGCGACTGGCGGCGTGTCGGCATCCACGAGACCCGTGGCCTGATCACGCTGCTGGATACGCTGCGCCACCTCGTCGAGCACGAGGCCGAACACTGCCTCCAGCTCGAGACCCTGCTCGCCTGAGTGTGGGCCGGTCCGCGTCAACGCAGGGTGGCATGCTCGACGGACGATGCCCTGGAACGCCTGCATGACACCCGCGACTGACCGCGCCGCCACCGTGGAGCGCCAGCCTGCCAACCGGTCCGGCCCAGGAGCGGCGAGCCGCAGCCGGGCGGTCTGGCTGCTCGGACGGCTGGCGGCGTGGTGCGTGGTGCTGACCGGGCTGGTGCTGTCGGCGTTGTTCGTGCAGGCCGGTGCGGAGACGGTCGGGGTGGCGTGGCCGGTGACGCACCCAGAGGGCGCGACCATCGCCGCCATCGTGCGGGTGCGGGATGGCCTGCCGCTCTACCAGAACTTCCAGGTCTTCCCGCACGTCATCACGCCGTATCCGCCGGTCCAGCCGCTGGTGGCGGGGACCATCGGGCGGGCGCTCGGCCTCTCGGTCCTGGAGACGACGGCCGTCGCGCGGTCCCTGACGCTGGCGACGAGCCTGGCCTGTGTCGGGCTGATCTGGCTCGCGGCGCGCCGTGCAGGGGCCAGCAAGCTGGCCGGGCTGGCCGGCGCGGGGCTCTTCCTCGGCCTTCCGTTCCTCGACGAATGGGGCTTCTCGGCCCGGCCTGATCTGCCGGCCGTCGGCCTGTCACTGGGCGCGCTGCTGCTGCTCCTGACCAGCCCGAGGCTCGTCGGCGTGGCGGCGGGCGTGGCCGCGCTGGCGTTCTTCACCAAGCAGACCGCCGTCGCGCTGCCGGCCGCCGCCGTTATCTGGCTGGCGTTGACCGGCCGCTGGCGGTCGGCGCTGCGGTTCGGGGCGATCTGGGCCGTGCTCGTCGGCGTGGTCGTGGGCGTGCTGGAGGTGGCGAGCGGCGGCGCATACCTGCTGAACACCGTCTACGCTCACCTGAACACGCCCAAGAACGGCTTCGACTTCGCGCTGCGCGACGTGCAGCCGCTGTTCGCCGACGCCTGGCCGACGCTGCTGCTGTCGCTGTTCGCGATTC